>CAYRAE010000579.1:0-2268 GCA_964422175.1 uncultured Luteitalea sp.
TTCGTAGATCTGGCCGACCTTCGCGTCGCGATACAGCTTCTCGACGGGCGCGTCCTTGACGAAGCCATAGCCGCCGAACAGGTTGATCGCCAGTGACGCCGTGCGCTCGGCGACCTCCGACGCGTGCAGCTTGCACATCGCCGCCTCGGTGAGGAACGGCTGACCCGCGTCGCGCAGGCGTGCCGCGTTGTACACGAGCAGCCGCGCCGACTCGACCTCCATCGCCGCCCGAGCCAGCTGGAACTGCACGCCCTGGAAGTCGGCGATGGCCTTGCCGAACTGCCGGCGTTCCTTCGTGTAGCGAATGGCGTGATCGAGCGCGCCCTGCGCGAGGCCGAGCATCTGCGCACCGATGCCGATGCGTCCTTCGTTCAGCGTTTCGATGGCGACCTTGTAGCCGCGTCCCACCTCGTCCAGCACGCTCGACGCGGGGATGCGGCAGCCATCGAACACGAGCTCGCAGGTGCTGCTCGCGCGGATGCCGAGCTTGTCCTCCTTGCGTCCGATCGTGAATCCGGGCGTGTCGCGTGGCACGAGGAACGCGGTGATTCCGCGATAGCCCGCCGCGGGATCCACTGTTGCAAACACCACGAAGAGCGCCGCCTCGGCGGCGTTGGTGATCCACAACTTCCTGCCGTCGAGCACGAAGTCGTCGCCGTCGCGCGTGGCGCGCGTGACGAGCGCGAACGCGTCGCTGCCCGATCCCGCCTCGGACAAGGCATAGGCGCCGACGGCGCTGGTGGCCAGGCGCGGCAGCCAGTCCTGCTGCTGGACCTCGGTGCCCCAGCGGCGCAGGGCGCTCACGACGAGCGTGTTGTGGACGTCGACGAGCAGGGCCACCGACGGGTCCACGCGCGACAGTTCCTCGACGGCGAGCACGGCATGGAAGAACGTGCCGTCGGCGCCCTCGAGACGTGCCGGCACCTCGATGCCCATCAGGCCCAGCTCGAAGAGGCGCGACACCACGGCAGGATCGAGACGCGCGGCCTCGTCCATGGCGCGAACGCGCGGAGCCACCTCCTGCTCGGCGAACTCGCGGATGCTCTGGCGCAGCAGGCGCTCGTCTTCGGAGAGGGTCGTGAGGGCCACGGGTGTCGCGGCAGCGGGCATCGTCACTGTGGTACCAGGAGTGGCGCGGGCCGGCCGGATGGCCGGGTGGCCACGTCGAAAATGGGACGTCCGCGTCGCGGGGGCGCGGGAAAAACGCGATGCTATCATCACCGACACACATGTTCGGGTCAGCGCTGCGCAGTGCCGTCGTCGTCCTGACGTTCTCGGCCACGCTCGTCGGCGTGACGGCACAACAGTCGTCCGCGCCGCCGGCATCGGCGCAGCAACCACCCTCGCCACAGCCGCCGGCGACTCCGCCTGCCGACGCCGAACCGCCGCAGGATCCCGATGCTCCGGCGCAGCCGACGTTCCGGACCGACATCAACTTCGTTCGCGTCGACGCCATCGTCACAGACAAGCAGGGACGTCCCGTTGCGGACCTGACGCCGGCGGATTTCGAGGTCCTGGAGGATGGCAAGCCGCAGACCGTCGAGACCTTCAAGCTGATTCGCGTTGACGGCCATCCGCCGCCCGGCGAGTCGTCGGCGCGCGAGATCAACTCGATCTACGCCGAGGAGGCCGAAGCCCGCCGCGACGACGTGCGGTTGTTCGTGATCTTCTTCGACGACTACCACGTGCGTCTCGGCACGAGCCTGGCGGTGAAGGATCCGCTGGTCAGGTTCATCGACACGCAGGTCGGCCCCCTCGACATGATCGCGATGATGTATCCGCTCGATCCCGTGCGCGCGGTGAGCTTCACGCGCAACAAGAAGGCGGTGATCCAGCAGATCCTCTCGTGGCAGGGCCGCAAGTACCGGTACATCCCGCCGCGCAACATCTTCGAGGAGCAATACGCGAACTATCCCACGCAGATCGTCGAGAAGATCCGCAACCAGGTGAGCCTCACCGCGCTTCGCGGCCTGATGACGCGCCTCGGCGGCCTGCGCGAAGGTCGCAAGACCGTGATCGTGGTGAGCGAGGGCTACACGGACTACGTGCCGCCGCAGCTGCGTGGCAACAACGCGCAGAGCGGCATCGTGGGCGTCGGCACGTCGGCGTTGACCGGCGACGCGTCAATCGATCCGATGGGGGCGCTGGCCGAGGATCGCAACAGGTTCTTCGGCGACATGGACGTGCAGAATCTCATGCGCGACGTGACGAGAGAGGCCAATCGGAACAACGTGTCGATGTATATGCTCGACCCGCGCGGCCTGGCGG
>CAYRAE010000580.1:0-2264 GCA_964422175.1 uncultured Luteitalea sp.
GCGCGCTCCACTTCGAGCTCGAGTTCGGCCGCGCGTATCGACGCGTCGGCCAGTGCGGCTTCGAGTTCCGTCACGCGCTGCTGCGCGGCGTCGAGCGTCTCCGACATGAGAGCGCCTTCGACGCGCGCGGCCTCGGCGACATCGCGCAGCGCCGGGATCTCCTCGTTCTCGAGTGCCTGCACGCGCGCGACGGCGTCACGCAACGCCGAGACGTTCTCGTCGTGCAACTGCTGCTGGCTGTCGATGCGTGACAGCAGCAGCGGCATCTCTTCCTGTTCGAGCACGGCGAGGCGGCGGGCGGCATCGTCCTGTCCCGTCTGCTGTGCCTGTTCGCGTGCGCGCGCCTCCTCGAGCGCGGCCGACAACGCGTCGATGCGCGCCGAGAGATCGGCGCGTTCGCTGATCCAGGCGTCGCGCTCCTCGTCCGGTACCGCTGCCGCGCTGACTGCCACCGGCGCGTCGCGCAGTGAGTCGATCGTCGCGTTGAGCGACAGGAGGTTGGTCTGCTGCGCCTCGGCCAGTGCGCGAGCCTCGGACAGATCCGCGCCGAGCGCCTCGAGACGCGTCGTCAGATCGGCGCGCTCGCGCAGCCAGGCGTCGCGCTCGTCGGTGGCGACCGTCGAGGCGGCGAGTGCGGCCTGCGCGTCGCGAAGCGACTCGGCAAGCGTGCGGGCGTCAGTGAGTTCAGCCGCGAGGCTGTCCACGCGCGAGACGAACGCCTGGCGTTCCTCGTCCCACGCCCGGCGGTCGGCGTCGGATGCGCCGGCTGGAGCCGATGCCGCGTCGACAGGCGGCGCATCGACCACCTCACGCAACACGATCAAGGCGGCGGGCGAGCCGCCTGTCTCTCGCTGGAACGGGACGGCGCGGAGCTGGAGGCCCCGCGGATCGGCCAGGTGGCGCGTGCGCGTGAACAACTCGCGCGGCGAACCGCCGGCCACGCCGTCGACCAGTGCGATCGGCGCCTGTTCATCGTCGCCGGCAAACCAGGGCGCGAGCGGCGTGCCGATGACCTGACGCGCGTCCTGGGCGCCGATCAGGCGCAGCGCCGCCAGATTGACGGCGAGCACCGCGTGCTCGGGCGACACCAGCATGACGGCTTCGGGCAGGTGTTCGAGCAGCGCGCGCAGCCGTGTCTCTCTCGCGCGCACGATGTCGAGCTCGAGCGACGTCCGGCACGTGGCCTGCGCCCGGCCCATGGCGTGCAGCACCGTGTCGGCGTCGGCCGGCGGCACGACGCACTCGTCGGCGCCAGCGCGGCGGAAGGCCTGGTGGTGCGCGCCCTCGGCCACGACCGTCACGGCCAGGCCCGGATACGTTCGCTTGACGCGCCTGACGCCGAGCACGAGCGATTCGGCCTCGGCGAGCGCGTTGACGATCAGCGCGGCGGAGTGAGGATGCTCGACGTCCTGCGTGGTGAGCCCTGCGAGGCCCTCGGCCGACAGGCCTACCTCGCGGAAGCGGGCTCCGAGACGTGTCGTGAGCTGGTTACGCAACGCGTCAGGTGGACCGGCGTACCACAGTCGCTGGATTCGGCGGACCACATCGCGCTCGGGGTGCCGCACATCGTCGAGCCCCTCGGGCAGCGTGCCGGCCGTCAGCGCCGAGGCCGTGACCACGTCGTCGGCGCCGTTGAGCCACGCGGCACCGGCTTCGCGAGCCGAGGAATCCGGCACCACGACGAGGACGGGGATCGTCCTGCTGACGCGCCGGATGCGCGCGACGCCGTCTGCCACGGCGGCACCCTGTCCGGCGATGGTGACGAGGTCGCACGGCCGGTTCTCCAGCCATGTGACGGCCGCTTCGGTCGCCTGGCACAGGTCGACGGACGACGTGCCGAGCGCCGCGGAGAGCGAGGCACGAAGCGACGCGGGATCGGGAACGGAGAGGGCGACGAGCAGCGCGCGCATGAATGGTGGTTACCAGCTGTTGGCCTGGAGGCCTTCGAGCAGTGAGGGCGCGTCTGGCACGCCTCGCACGATGACGGTGAAGTCGACCACGGGAGCCAGACTCGCGGGCGGCGGTGGGGTGGCTCCGGCGCCGGATGTCTCCGCCGGCTCGGCCTCCTGCATCGCGGCTTCGGTGAGCTGATCGCAGAGCACGAGATCGCCTGCGAGCGATAGCGCTGTCTCGTACTTGATGCCCTCGGCGTCGACGTGCGCGACGGTGGCGCGGACGACGGCGGCGCTGAGCGTGACGGTGGCGTCGGCGGCAATGAAGCGGATGGCCACCGTCTGGCCGGGGCGCATGTGCAGCGGCGTCTC
>CAYRAE010000581.1:0-2261 GCA_964422175.1 uncultured Luteitalea sp.
CCTACTGAATCTCCAGGTGATCCTTCGAGGGCAGCGTCGGGAACGGCGCGTGCGGTTCGGTCTGATACCAGTAAGCTACCGACGACACATCGTCCTGCAGCGGCAGATAGCGCCCGCCGCTGCGCCAGCCGAGCGCCTGGATCGTGACCTTCAGATCCTGCTCGAAGCGGATCGGGTCCGTGATGTGCCATCGATAGAGCGAGAAGCGCTGCTGCGACTGGTACACGCCGTCCGGCTTGATGACGAGCGGCATGCCCGCGTACGGCGTGGAGAACGGCTGGTACTGCTTCGTGTCGCGGTTCTCGAAATTGTACGAGCCGCAGAAGTAGTCTTCGGTCCCCGTCCCGACGATGGTGGCGAAATCGCCGTCGCCGTCCATGAAGAACTTGATCTCGCCCTCGCCCCACCAGCCGTTGTTGTTGACGCCCCACGACATGTGCGTGCCCACGTAGTGGCCCTGCCCCTTCACGCCGTCGAGCAGCGTGTAGACCTGCTTGTAGGGCACGGGGTTGGTGCGCCGGAACTGCGCGTGCAGATACGCGGCATCGGGCTCGATCTCGGTGAGCGCGTAGGTGACCTGGTAGTAGAGCGTCATCGCCTCCGGCGCGATGTTCTCCATCGTGATGCGCGCCGACTTGCGGAAGGGCATCGTCCAGTAGCTGTTGAAGGCGCTGCCCGGGTTGACGTTGACGGCAAGGGAGTTGATCTGCGCGTACTTGCCCCACCCCGACGCGAAGAAATCCCCGACGGGCACTTCGATCGACGGCGTTGTCTCGCCGTCCCAGTAGAAGCGCAGGATCGAGAAGCGCCAGTTGCCGGTGGGCGTCATCCAGATGTGTTGAATCACACCGGACCCGTCGATCTTCGCGAGCTCGAAGACCTGCCCCGGCTCGATGCGGACCGACGGCGAGACCTTCCAGCCCTGCCCGAGGTCGCGCGCGGCGTTCTTGCCGGTGCCCTCGGTGGCCATCCCGCCCTTGCCCTTCTCGCCGGTGAAGTTCTCGGGACTGATCGACCGGGTCTTCGCCTTCGACAGCCGGTGCAGATCGCCAACCCCAGTCGTGATGCCGTTGAACGGCTGCGCCGACGAGGGCCGCGGCTGTGCGTCGAGCTGGCCGATCCATGCCGCCACGGCACACGTGGCCACGGCGAGTGCGAGCCTGCGCTGAATCATGCGTACGCCTCCTGAACGAGGCGAAGTGTAGCGCAAGGATGCGCCGGCGTCGGTTCACAGGCTGGCGCCAGAGCCGCCCGACGCCCGGGCGATCGCGCGCCCGGGCTCGGATCAGGGGCAGCTTACCGTCGGCGATTCCGGTACTCGGGGCTGTTGCGCAGCTCGCGTTCGACCTCGCGCTGGGTCCACCCGTTGCGGAGCACGTTCTGGATGTAGCCACGTGCGCCCGCCTCGTCGGGTTCGCGCCCCAGCACGCTCCGATAGGCCTGGCGCACGATCTCCTCCGCCTTGGCCGGCGTCATCGTCGTGCGCTCGCGATACTCCGGGCTCTTGCGGATGTCGTCGCGCACGTCCTGCTCGGTCCAGTCGTCCTGGGCCACGCGGCGACGATACTGCCGCAGTCCGGCGTCATCGGGCTCGCGGCCGAGCAGATCACGGTACGCACTCCTGATGATGCTGTCGGGATCGGGCCGGTTGGAGCGGTATCCGCTGCCACCGCTGCCACCACGGTTGCCGTAGCGTCTGCCCTCGACCTGGATCGACGAGATGCGGTCGTTCAGCCCCTCGCTCCTCAGGTTGCGGATGTCGGAGGTGATGACGTTGGAATCTCCACCGAAGCGCTTGTTGTGGAAGACGATGACCTCGGCGCTGCCGAAGACACGAATCGAGGAGATCTGGTCGTCCATGTCTGCGGGCAGCGTCGCGGCGGCATCGTCGGTGGCGATGCAGATGGAGTCGCCGCGGAAGTCCGCGTCACGGTAGAAGCACGCGCCGTCGCGGGGCTGCACCTGTCCGCGGCGCTGCGCGTTCGCCGGGGCCACGACCCCGACCAGCAACACCATGCCTACCAGTCCGACTGCGGCTCTGTGACTCATGATCGACTTCCTCTCCGCTCCGCTTCCCGGCTCGACGCGTTCGTCGCGCCCGTCGCGACGCTCTGCGCCACGTCGTTTCATGGACACGGGCGCCTGTGCCATCACAACCGTACCAAACACCGTGCCAACGAAAACAGTGAGAGAAATGCGGTGCGCCGACTCGTGGCCCTCTCCAGTGTCCCAACCGGTAGACGGATTCCCGGCAAGGGCCT
>CAYRAE010000582.1:0-2254 GCA_964422175.1 uncultured Luteitalea sp.
AGCCGGGCATCAGCGATCCCGGCGACGTCGACCGCGGCTCCTTCATGTGCAGGAAGTGCCACGAGTCGGGATACTTCCCGCCCAGCCGGTGCAGATCCGGCCCCGTGCGCTTCGATCCCCACAGGAAGGGTCGGTCGTAGACGAACTCGCCGGCCTTCGAGTAGTCCCCATAGCGCTCGGTCTCGGCGCGCAGCGGCCGGATCATCTGCGAGTGGCACCCGACGCAGCCGTCGCGGATGTAGAGGTCGCGGCCCTCGAGCTCGAGCGGCGTGTAGGGCCGCACCGCGTCGATCGTCGGCACGTTGGCGCGCACGAGCGCCGTGGGCACGAACTCGACGATCCCGCCCACGAGCACCACGAGTACGACGGCCACCGAGAACTGCACCGGCTTGCCCTCGAGCGCCCGGTGCCAGGCCTGCCGGCTGGCGTGTGCCGGTGCGAGCGGCGGCGCCTGCGCCGGTTCGTCCGCCTCGAGGTGTCCCTGCTTCGCCGTCCGGTAGAGGTTGTAGATCGCCACGCAGATGCCGAGCATGAACAGCGTGCCGCCGGCCGCGCGCAGCGCGTACATCGGCACGATGCGGATGACGGTCTCGAGGAAGTTCGGATACCGGAGCAGGCCGTCGGACGTGAACTCGCGCCACATCAGGCTCTGCGTGATGCCGCCGATGTACAGCGGAATCGCGTAGAAGAGGATGCCGAGCGTGGCGAGCCAGAAGTGCAGATTCGCCAGTCCGAGCGAGTACAGCGTCGTCCGGTAGATACGCGGGACGATGTAGTAGAGCATCGCGAACGCCAGGCCGCCGTTCCACGCCAGCGCGCCCAGGTGCACGTGCCCGATGATGTAGTCGGTGTAGTGCGTCAGCGCGCTGACGCTCTTGAACGACAACATCGGCCCCTCGAAGGTGGCCATGCCGTAGGCCGTGATGCCGACGACCATGAACTTGAGGACGGGATCTTCGCGCACGCGGTCCCACGCGCCGCGCAGGGTCAACAGGCCGTTGACCATCCCTCCCCAGGACGGCGCAATCAGCATCAGCGAGAAAACCGTGCCGAGCGACTGCGCCCACTCGGGCAGCGACGTGTAGAGCAGGTGGTGCGGCCCGGCCCAGATGTAGATGAAGACCAGCGACCAGAAGTGGATGATCGACAACCGATACGAGAACACCGGCCGGTTGGCCGCCTTCGGGATGAAGTAGTACATGACGCCCAGGAACGGGGTCGTCAGGAAAAAGGCCACGGCGTTGTGGCCGTACCACCACTGCACCAGCGCGTCCTGCACGCCGGCATACATCGAGTAGCTCTTCAGCAGGCTCACCGGCAGGCCGAGCGAGTTGACGATGTGCAGCAGCGCGACGGTGAGGAACGTGGCGAGGTAGAACCAGATCGACACGTACATGTGCCGCTCGCGGCGCTTCAGGATGGTGCCGATCATGTTCCAGCCGAACACGACCCACACGAGCGTGATGAGGATGTCGATCGGCCACTCGAGCTCGGCGTATTCCTTGCTCGTCGTGAACCCGAGCGGCAACGTCAGCGCCGCCAGCACGATGATGAACTGCCAGCCCCAGAAGTGCAGCTTGCTCAACAGGTCGCTGTACATCCGCGCCCTGCAGAGCCGCTGCAGCGAGTAGTACACGCCGACGAAGATCGCGTTGCCCGCAAACGCGAAGATCGCCGCGTTGGTGTGGAGCGGCCGCAGGCGCCCGTACGACAGTTCCGCGATGCCGCCGAGGAACTCGGGGAAGATGAGTTTGAGCGCGACGATGAGGCCGACGAGGAACGCCACCAGCCCCCAGACCGCCGTCGCCGCGGCAAACATCATCGTGGTGCGGTTGTCGTACGCAAACGTCTCGAACGGACCGGCGCCCGCCCCTCGCGCCTGTCCCGCATCGTGTCTTTCAGCAACCGGACTACTCATGTGATGTCCCCCTCGGAGTGGATGACGGCTCGAGCGCATCGCGCTCGTCGACCAGGATGCGGACAGCCGGCGTGCCCGTGTCGTCGAACTGGCCGCTCCGCACGGCCCAGATGAAGGCGCCGAGAAATCCCAGCGCCACAACACCGCCGGCGGCGATGAGCAGGACCATCACGCTCATGACGGCACCTCCCTCGCCCACCAGCGCGCCAGGCCGACGCTCGTGCCCACCACCGTCAACGAGCTCACGGGCATGAACACCGCGGCCACGAGCGGCGACAACAGACCGGCCAGCGCCAGCGACAAGCCGATGGCGTTGTAGAAGATCGAGATCGCGAA
>CAYRAE010000583.1:0-2244 GCA_964422175.1 uncultured Luteitalea sp.
TTATGATTTCTGCTCTGATGCCTTCCATTCAGGACGACCTGCTGCAACGCCTTGCTGATGCCGGCAAGGACGCGGAGCCGTTCGCGGCGTACATCGCGTACGCGTGCGAGGGAGACGAGGCACTTGCGACGGCGATCGACGAGGGGGCCGAGACGCGGCACGCGAGAGAGATCCACGGCGAACCGTCACGGTCCGTGGCGCGCGCGTACCTGAAGTCCATCACCGTCAGGGCATTCAGAGGCATCGGGCCGGAGCGCACGATCAGGCTGGACGAGGGTCCCGGGCTGACGGTGGTCAGCGGCCGCAACGGGTCCGGAAAAAGCAGCTTCGCCGAAGCAGCAGAGCTGTTGTTCACCAACGTCTGCTCCCGGTTCACGACGCCCGTCGCCAGCGAGGGGTGGCGCAACCAGCACGAACGCAATCCGCCGCTGATCGCCGCCGAGGTGACCGTCGAAGGCCTCGGTCATGTGGTCTTCTCGCGCAAGTGGGGCCAGGAGGCCACGCTGGCGAGTGGCGAGACGGTGGTGAAACTGGCCCACGCCACGGTGCCCATCGCCGACACGGGCTGGCTCGGCGCGGCCACCGAGTACCGTCCGTTCCTCGCGTACTCGCAGCTCGGCGACATGTTCGATGCGAAGTCGCAACTGCACGACGCGCTGGTGCGCGGGCTGGGCGTGGACGAGTACGAAGCCGTTCGCACGCGCGTGAAGAAGGCGGCGACGGATCGCGAGAAGGAACACGACGCCGCCAAGGCGATCGCGAAGGAGACGACCGCGTTCGCGGCCGATGTGGCCACGCGCGCGAGCGATGCGCGGCTCACCGACGTCGTCGCGCTCCTCGGCGCGCGCACGTGGGACACGGCCGCGATCGATGCGCTGGTGACGTACGACTCCGACGCCGACACGGACTCGACAGCCCTGAAGGCGCTCGCGACGCTCACGGCGCCGAGCGGCGACACGGCGCACGCGCTGGCAGCCGCGCTGCGCCGCGCCGACGCCGAGAGCCGGCGTCTCGCCGAACTGAGCGCCGGCCGATCGCTGCAGCTCGCCGAGCTCCTCGACGCCGCGCTCGCGTTCACCGCATCGACTCCGGGCGACGCGTGTCCGGTGTGCGACACCCCCGGCGTGGTCCACGACGACTGGCGCGCGCGTACCGCCGACGTCTCGACGAAGCTGCGCGCCGACGCCTCGGACGCGAGGAAGGCCGCTGAAGAGCTGACACAGGCGCGGGCCCGCGCGTTGCAGTTCTGCGCCGCGCCCCCACGGACGCTCGCAGACGTCGCGTCTGCCGGCATCGACACGGCAAGCCTGCTCGATGCATGGCGCACGTTCGCGACACCCGCCGCTGACGACACGCCGGAGACGCTTGCGCTCCGCATCGAGAACGGCGCGCGTGCCATCGCCGATCGACTCGCACCCGTGGTCGCCGCGGCGCAGGCCGAGCTCGTGAGGCGCGAGGACATCTGGCGGCCCGTCGCGAACAGGGTGCGCGACTGGCTGCCCCTCGCCGTCAGAGCGCAGGCGTCGGCCGAAGCGCGCAAGCACCTGCAGAAGGCCGACGCGTGGCTGCGCGACGAGATCGTCACGATCCGCGCGGAGCGCTTCGCTCCCATCGAGGACAGAGCGCGCGAGTACTGGGCCACGCTGCGCATGCAGAGCAACGTCGAACTGTGCGGTGTCAAGGTCGTGGGCACGCGCACGCGCCGCGCCGTCGAGCTCGAAGTGAGGGTCGACGGCAGCGGCGCGAAAGCGCTGAGCGTGATGTCGCAGGGCGAACTCAACAGCCTCGCGCTCAGCCTCTTCCTCCCACGCGCGACGATGCCTGACACGCCGTTCGGGTTCGTGCTGATCGACGACCCCGTGCAGGCGCTCGACCCGTCGAAGGTGGAGGGTCTCGCGCGCGTGCTCGGCAACGTGGCGCGCACGCACCAGGTGATCGTCTTCACGCACGACGACCGACTGCCCGAAGCGGTGCGTCGCCTCGCCATCAGCGCCACGTTCGTCGACATCACCCGCAAGGACCGCTCAGTCGTCGATATCCGTCGCACGCACGGCCCCGTGCAGATGCTCCTGGATGATGCGGCGGCAGTGACGCGTACCGAGCAGATGCCAGACGCGATCAAGCTGCGTCTCGTCCCGAGCTTCTGCCGATCCGCACTCGAGGCGGCCTGCCATGAGGTGGTGCGCGCCAGACGACTCGCACGCGGCGACCGTCACGCCGACGTCGAGGACGCGCTCACGTCTG
>CAYRAE010000584.1:0-2242 GCA_964422175.1 uncultured Luteitalea sp.
CCCCACACGACCTTGCCCATCCTGCCCGCCGCCACGTACTCGGCGGCCTTCTGGTGCAGGCGCTCGTTGAGCCCGGATCCCCCGACCTGGAGCATCCGACCCGTCTGCTTCACGAGGTCGTCGAGCCTGGCGGCCTCGTCGATCGTGTACGTCATCGGCTTCTCGAGGTACACGTCCTTGCCGGCCAGGAGCGCCGCGCGCGCGATCGGATAGTGCAGGTGATCGGGCACGACGATGACCACGCCGTCGATGTCGGGGCGCGCGAGGAGCGCCTCGTAGTCGCGTCCGCTGCGTTCGGCGCCGGTCAGCTTCTGGGCGTTGTCCACGCGCGGCTGCCACACGTCGCACACCTCGACGAAGTCGATGTCGTTGACACGATCGCGGCGCGGGAAGAAGCCGCGGCGCAGCAGCACCTGGAACTGCATGCCGCACCCGATGAACCCGAGGCGGATGCGGTCGTTGGCACCGAGCACGCGCGCGGCGGATCGCGCCGGTTGCACGGCGAACAGGTCGTCGGCCCTGGCCACGAGGGACGCGCCGGCGACAGTGGCGGCCGTCTGGCCAAGGAACTGCCGTCGAGTGGTGACGCTACGGGAATCGGAACTCACGAGTCGCGCTCCTGGGAGGTCACGCCTCCCGATCGTCTGCGGTCGCACACCCATCGGCGGCCGCTGAGACCTAATACGGTACGGCACACGCGGGTATGTACGCCGCCCCTCCGGTCCCCACGATATGCTGCGTCCATGTCCCGCTACCAGGATCTCGTTGCGCAGTTGCGGACGGCGTTCCCGGCGCCGGTGTCGGATCGACTGCACGACGCCTACTTCGTGTTCTCCTTCCTGCGCGCGCTGGATCAGGTCGATGCGCTCAAGTCGGCGGCGCCGATGCTGGGCACGCCCGTCACGCTCGACTACGCGGCCGCGCGCCAGCAGCGCATCGACGACGCACCGCGCACGCTCGAATCCGTGACGAGCGACCTGGTCGGATACCTCTCGGGCATGTTCCTGTGGGGGCACCCGTGCGCGCAGATCAACGTCGTGCCGGCACCGACGATTCCCAGCATCATCGGCGGCCTGTTGCCGTCCATCTACAACCCGAACCTCGTGAGCGAGGAGTCGTCGCGGCAGGTCGGGCGCGCCGAGGTCGAAGCGGTGGCGATGACGGCGGCGCTCGTCGGCTACGACGCGGCCGTCGCCGACGGCGTGTTCACGTTCGGTGGGACGGGAACGCTGTTGTACGCCGCGAAGATCGGCCTGGAGAAAGCCATCCCCGGCGCGCGACGCGAGGGCGTGCGCGATCGTCCGGTCATCGTCTGCAGCGATCGCGCGCACTACGCGTGCCAGACGGTGAGCAACTGGCTCGGACTCGGCGAGGACAACCTCGTCGAGGTGCCCACGACCGACGACAACCAGATCCGGATCGACGCCTTCGAGCAGACACTGACGCAACTCCTCGATCACGGTCGCCCCATCGCCTGCATCGTGGCCACGATGGGCACGACCGACGCGTTCGGACTCGACGATCTGGAAGCGATGGTGCGCGTGCGCGATCGGCTCGTCCGCGAGCGCGGTCTGACCTACGTGCCGCACGTCCATGCCGATGCCGTGATCGGATGGGCGTGGAGCGTGTTCACCGACTACGACTGGAACGCCAACCCGCTCGGCTTCCGTCATCGCACCGTGCGCGCGCTGGCGGGGACGTCGCGGCGCATCAGGCACCTCGGACTCGCCGACTCGATCGGCATCGACTACCACAAGACGGGGTTCGCGCCGTATGTGTCGAGCGCCATCATCCTCCAGGACGGTCACGATCTCGCACGACTCGTGCGTCGTCAGGAAGACACGCCGTACATCTTCCAGTCGGGGGAGCGGCATCCCGGCCGCTACACGCTGGAGACGACGCGACCGGGCAACGGTCCGCTGGCGGCACTCGCCAACCTGCGCCTGTTCGGACGCAGCGGCCTGCAGGCGCTGCTCGGGCACGTGGTTGCGATGGCCGAAGAACTGCGCGAGCAGCTCGAAGGCCACTCCGCGACCACCGTGCTCAACGCCGACAACTTCGGCCCTGTGACGCTGTTCCGCGTCTACCCCGATGGCGTGGACACGTTCAGCATGCCCGAGCAGGAGCGCACGGATCCGGCACGACGAGCGGACCTGCTCGCGCACAACGCATACAACAGGCGCATCTTCGAACACATCCAGGCCGACGCGCTCGAAGGACGCGGCGTGGTGATCTCGATGAC
>CAYRAE010000585.1:0-2237 GCA_964422175.1 uncultured Luteitalea sp.
GGTGGCCGAGTCCACGCTCACCGCGATCATGGGCCGGATGTCGGCGTACTCGGGCAAGGCCATCACATGGGACGAGGCGCTCGCGTCCAACGAGGCCATCGTGCCGACGACGCTGCAACTCGGCCCGATTGCCACGCCGCCCGTCCCGATGCCGGGCCAGGGCACCAACTGATCACCGACCGGGCACCGGGCACCGGGCATCGGTATTCCAATGTGGCCACGAGCCATCAGATGGACGCCAGGTCTCGCCGAAGCGTTGTGCGAAGGCGCAAACCCCTGGCAACAAGGAGTTCATGCGTATGAAGCGGATGGCAAGCATGGCGCTCGCCGCGCTGGTGGCGACGGCGTCACCGGTGCTCGCGCAAACGGGCGCGGGGTGGACGAGCCTGTTCGACGGCAAGAGTCTCGCGGGGTGGCGATCGTTCAAGAGCGAGACGCCGCCTGAAGGATGGACGGCGGCCGACGGCGTGCTCTCGCGCACCGGCAAGGGCGGCGACATCATGACCGTGCGCGACTTCGGCAGCTTCGAGCTCGAACTCGAGTACAAGATCGCGCCAGGCGGCAACAGCGGGATCATGTACCGCGTGATCACCGAAGGGAACGCGCCGTACTGGAGCGGTCCCGAGTACCAGATCCTCGACAACGAGCGGCACCCCGACGCGAAGAACGGGCCGAACCGGCTCGCCGGCGCCAACTACGATCTCATCGCGCCGTCGGCCGCGGTGAGCAAGCCGGCCGGTGAGTGGAACAGCGTGCGCATCGCCATCCACGGCAACCACGTGGAGCACTGGCTGAACGGCACGAAGGTCGTCGAGTACGTGTTCGGCAGTCCGGAGTGGACCGCGCTCGTGGCCGACAGCAAGTTCAAGGCGTGGCCGATCTACGGCAAGGCGTCGCGTGGGCACATCGTGCTGCAGGATCACGGTGACCTGGTGGAGTTCCGCAACATCCGCATCAAGGATCTGAACTGATGTCGTCCGCCACTCGCATCAAGCTGTCCGTCATGATGTTCCTCACCTATTTCGTGTGGGGAAGCTGGTACGTCACGATGGGGGCGTACCTCAACGGAGTCCTGAAGTTCGACGGGCAACAGATCGGCCTCGCGTACGGCGCCACGGCCCTGGCCGCCATCGTCTCGCCGTTCTTCGTCGGCATGGTGGCGGACAGGTTTTTTCCCACCGAGCGGATCATGGCGGTGCTCCACCTGTTGGGTGCCGCGCTGCTCTACTGGGTGTCGACGCTTGGCGAGTTCGGCGGATTCTACCCCGTGCTCATCGCCTATACGCTCTGCTTCATGCCGACGCTGGCGCTGGCCAACTCCTTGTCCTTCCACCAGATGACCAACCCCGACAAGGAGTTCCCGTCTGTACGTGTGCTGGGCACGCTCGGGTGGATCATAGCCGGGTACACATTAGACCTCATGAACCTGACCACGAGCGCCGGGATGTTCCACCTGGCGGCGGGTGCATCAGCGCTGCTTGGTGTCTTCAGCCTCGCGCTGCCGCACACGCCGCCGTCGCAGAAAGGTACGGCCATCACGGCGCGTGACATTCTCGGACTCGACGCATTGGCGCTCATGAAGGAGCGGTCGTTCTTCATCTTCGTGCTCGGCTCGTTCCTGATCTGCATCCCGTTGCAGTTCTATTACGCGTTCACGGCAGCCTTTTTCGTCGAGGCCGGGATGACGGCCGTACCGAGCAAGATGGGCTTTGGCCAGTGGTCGGAGTTCGGCTTCCTGCTCGTCATGCCGCTCCTCTTCGCGCGTCTGGGCGTCAAGAAGATGCTGCTCATCGCGATGGTCGCCTGGACCCTGCGCTACGTGTTGTTCGCCTACGGCAATGCGGGGCCGCTGGTATGGATGTTCTACATCGGCATCCTGCTGCACGGCATCTGCTACGACTTCTTCTTCGTGACGGGCCAGATTTACGTCGACCAGCGCGCGCCGAAGCACCTGCGTGGCGCGGCGCAGGGATTCATCGCCTTCGTCACTCTCGGCGTTGGTATGTTCATCGGTTCCTGGCTTTCGGGTCGCATCGTCGACACCTACACGACGGCAGACGGTCTGAAGGCGTGGGACACGATTTGGTTGTGGCCGGCCGGGATGGCGCTTGTCGTACTCGCGCTCTTCGCCGTGCTCTTCAAGGACAGCCCAGCAACCGAGGCGAAGTAACACCGCGTCACCGCGTGAAGCGTGCCGCCGGCACGCTTCACGCACCTCCTGCCTGCCCATGCCCCTC
>CAYRAE010000586.1:0-2234 GCA_964422175.1 uncultured Luteitalea sp.
GTCGCCGTCGAGGCGCTGCGCGACTACCGGCGCCTGCGGAAGGGTACGGTCGATGACCTGTGGCGACAGGCCGACCAACTGCGGATGACGCGGGTGATGCGGCCGTACTGGGACGCGATCGTCTGAAGAGAGCGTCCTCAGAGTGGCGCTTGAACGGCGAGCTGTACCACGCGATGTCAGATGCAGATGCTGGCCATGGGCACGACTTCTCGTACGCACTCGATGTGACGCCCGTCGCGCGTGTGCGTCAGGCTCTCAACACGCGGTGATTGACCACAACCAGCGCGGCGAAGACCGCAAGGCCGACGGCCTGGTGCAGCAGGGCGAGAGTGAGCGGCAGATGGAGCCAGAGCATCGTGATGCCGAGCACCATCTGGAAGCCCAGCAGGGCCAGCGTCGCGGCGACCGCACGTCGCGAGGCGAAGGACGCGGCGGTGCGGCGAAGTCCGATGGCCAGCGCCGTCACGGCCAGCACGACGGCGAACGCGAACCAGCGGTGGAGCCAGTGCACCACCGGAGCGTGCTCGGTGAGCGTCGCCCAGTTCACGCCGTTCGCGAACAGGCCGGCGGGGATCAGCGACCCGCCCATCAGGGGCCAGGAATACGAGACGTGGCCGGCCTTGAGACCGGCGACGAGTCCGCCATACGCGATCTGCAGCACCACAACCGCCAGCACGGCGAGCGCCGCGCGCGAGCCCGGCGTCGACGCCACGGCATGCCGTCGAGGCGGCACCGAGGCGTCGCCGTCCATCGAGGCCCACATGGCGAGGCCGAACAGCAGGATCGCCATCAACAAGTGGATGGTCAGCCGATAGTGGCTGACGGCGGGACGCTCGAAGAGGCCGCTCGCCACCATCAACCAGCCGAGGAGCCCCTGGAGGCCGAAGAGCACCGCGAGCATGACGCACGTGGCCGCGCGCCGACGCGACAACATGCCGCGCCACATGAACATCACCATCGGCACGACAACGGCCAGACCGGCAAGGCGCGCAATCAGCCGATGCGCCCACTCGATGTAGAAGATGCGTCGATACCCGTCCATCGTCATCGACGCGTTGACGAGCCTGAATTCAGGCGACTGCTGATACTTCGCGAACTCGGCCTGCCAGGCGGCCTCCGACATCGGCGGGAGGATGCCCACAACGGGATTCCACTCGACGATCGACAGCCCGGCGCGCGACAGCCTGACGAAGCCGCCGATCACGATGAGGCAGAAGACGATGACCGCGACGCCGCGAAGCCACTGCGTGACGAGCGGATGGTCGGCAGGACTTCGAAGCGACGCGTTCACAACTGCCCCACCGCGGCGGCGATGACATCCGGGTTGCCCTGGACCACGTAGTGGATGCGCGCGTCGGCGCCCACGACGTAGACGAGTGAGGGATGCGACAGCGCGCCCGTCTGCTCGTTGCGGATGCGCGGGATGCGCCACGCGTTCAGCACGCGTTCGACGCGCTCGACGGGTCCAGAGAGCACGCGCGCGCCCTCGGGCAGGCGCCACGCCTCCGCCATCGACGCGAGCCGGCTCGGCGTATCGCGCCACGGATCGAGCGTGATCACGACGATGTCCGGCGCCCGTTCGTCGAGACGACGTGCGGCATCGACAACGTCAGTGACGATCAGGGGACACACCGTCTCGCAATGCGCGTAAGCGAACGTGACGAGCGTGACGCGGCCAGCGAAATCGGCGGCCTCGACCGTGTTCCCCGCCTGATCGACGAGCCCGAGCGCAGGCAGCGCATCGTTGACGCGCGTGAGCGACGCGGCGACGTCGCGCTCCCCCACCGAGAACGGCTCGCCCCGCGCATCGATGACACGACCCGCGGCGGCAACCAGTCCGGTGACGAGCAGCGCGCCTGCCGTCCCGAGCGCGATCTGCCCCACCCCGCCCTTGCTCAGCGTGCGGATGCCGGCACGCACCTCCACCGGCCAGACCGCGAGGAGCATGATCAGCATGCCGATCGGCTGGCCGAGCAGAAGCATCCACCCGCCGGCGTTGGGCAGGCCGTCGAGCGTGGTGCCGAAGCATGCCGCGCGCGTCCGCAGCACCCACGACGGCGTGTCGTCGGCCACGGGCCAGAGCGCGAGCGCCCACCAGACGGCCGTGATGGCCAGGATGGCGGCCAGCGCCGCCAGCGCCGGCCACGTGCGGCGATGCGTCGTCATCCGATCCTCCAGAGGAACGACAGGACCTTCCAGTTGACGAAGAAATAGAGCACGAAGGCCGCGAGGAA
>CAYRAE010000587.1:0-2226 GCA_964422175.1 uncultured Luteitalea sp.
TCGAGGGTATCCACGGGCATACGGGTCAGGTTACCGCAGTTTGACGGCCCCTTGCCCGCACACGCGTTCCAGATCGGCCACCAGCTGCTCGGACGGACGTACCTGGACCGCGCCCAGTTCGGCGCGCACGCGCATCGGTCGCGGCAGGTCGCGCACCTCGAAGTCGAGCCGGACGCGGCGATCGCCGCGATGCCGCAGCAGCACGTCCGCCACGGCTTCGAACATGGGCCTGGACGGACTCCTCACGGAGATGGCGACCTCGCGCGACAGCGTCTCGTTGAGCGAGGAGAGCGGCTTGATCTCGGAGGCCAGGATCTTGGCGCTGTCGTCGCCGGCCTCGAGCTTGCCGCGCACGAGCACCATGGCGTCGTTCTCGATGATGTGCGCGAAGCTGCGGAAGGCCTCCGGGAACGCCACCACTTCGAGCGACGCATCGAGGTCTTCGAGCATGAAGGCGGCCATGCGGTCGCCCTTCTTCGTCTTGACCTGCCTGACGCCGCCGATGATGCCGCCGACGAGCACATCCGCCATCGCCTCGGTGCACTGGGCGATGGGGCGTGCACCGGCCTTGCCGAGGTCTTCCTGGTGCGCCGCGAGCGGATGGCCGCTCAGATAGAGACCGAGTGCTTCCTTCTCGAACGCGAGCACGTGGGCCGATGGCCACGGCTCCGCGTCGGGCAGCGCGAGTTCCGTCTGGCCGCCCGCCTCATCGTCCGCGCCGCCGAACATGGCGTCGAAGAGCTGCGTCTGACCGCGGTCGCGGTCCTTCTGGATCCGGTTGCCGTGTTCGAGCGCGCGGTCGATCGCGGCACACAACCGGGCGCGACGTGAGGCGAGCGGTTCGTCGGGCGGCGCCAGCGAGTCGAGCGCGCCCGCCTTCGCGAGGCTCTCGAGCACGCGCTTGTTGACCAGCCGCAGGTCGGCCTGCTCGCACAGCATGCGCAGGGAGTCGATGCGGTTGTCGTGCGCCGCGCGCACGCCGAGGATCGAGTGGATCGCCCCCTCGCCCACGTTCTTGACGGCCGTCAGACCGAAGCGGACGCCCTCGGGTTCGACGGTGAACGGCAACTGGCTCAGGTTGACGTCCGGCGGCAGCACGGGCACGCCGATGTCGCGGCACTCACCGAGATAGAACGAGAGCTTGTCGGTGTTCTGGGCCTCGATCGTCAGCAGCGCCGCCATGAAGTAGCGCGGGTAGTTGGCCTTGAGGTAGCCGGTCTGGTACGCGAGCAGCGCGTACGTGGTGGAGTGCGACTTGTTGAAGCCGTATCCGGCGAAGTACGCGAGCAGATCGAAGATCTCGCCTGCGAGCTTCTCCTTGAGGCCGTTGCCGATCGCGCCCTGCACGAACCTGCCGCGCTGCGCGGCCATGACGGCAGGATCCTTCTTGCCCATGGCCTTGCGGAGGACGTCGGCTTCGCCCATCGTGAAGCCGCCGACGTCGCGCGCCACGCGCATGACCTGTTCCTGGTACGCGATGACGCCGTACGTGTCGCGCAGGATGGGTTCCATCTGCGGGACCATGTACGTGATGTCTTCGCGTCCGTGCCGGCGGTTGATGAAGCTCTCGACGACGCCGGCGCCGAGCGGGCCCGGGCGGTAGAGCGCATTGAGCGCGATCAGGTCGTCGAAACGGGATGGCCTGGCCTTGCGCAGCACCTCGCGCATGCCCGACGACTCGAACTGGAACACGCCGGCCGTCTGGCCGTCGGCGAACAACTGGAACGTCTTCGCATCGTCCATCGGGATGGCGTCGATGTCGAGCGTCTCTCCCGTCGTCCGCGCGATCTCCTTCAGGGCATCGTCGATCAGCGTGAGCGTGCTGAGACCGAGGAAGTCCATCTTGAGGAGGCCCATCCTCTCGATTTCCTTCATCGCCCACTGCGTGACGATTTCGTCGCGCGCCCCCTTGTAGAGCGGCGCGTAGTCGGTGATGGCGCTCGGCGCGATCACCACGCCGGCGGCGTGGACCGACGCGTGGCGCGTCATGCCTTCGAGCCGCTGGCCGATCTCCAGCATCTCGCGAACCCTGGGGTCGCTGTCGCGCAGCTGCTTGAGCGCCGGGTTCTCCGCCAGCGCCTTCTCGAGCGTCATGTCGAGCGCCGGAGGAATCAGCTTGGCGACCTTGTCGACCTCGGCGTAGGTCATGTCGAGCACGCGACCCACGTCGCGCACGACGGCCTTGGCCTTCATCGTGCCGAACGTGATGATCTGCGCGACGTTCTC
>CAYRAE010000588.1:0-2225 GCA_964422175.1 uncultured Luteitalea sp.
TGACGTAGGCTCGTGGCGTGCCTCTGTTGATCGTGGTGCTCGTCGGCGTGGTGGGCGTGCTGCCGGTGGTGCTCGTGCCGTGGTCGATTCTGCAGCGCTATCGGGCCGGCGTGGCGCGGCGGCCGGCGCGCGGCTGGGTGGCGATGGTCAACGTCACGGCCTTCGCGTTCTCGACGGCGATGGTGTTCGCGGGCGCGGCGATATCGGGGTTCTGGGTGGCCGGAACCCTTCGTGCGGCGCTCGTGGGATGGGCCCTCGGTGTGGCGCTGGGCGGCATCGGCCTTGCCCTGAGTCGCTGGGAGCACGACGGCGCCGGTTGGCACTTCACTCCGAATCGCTGGCTCGTCGCGCTCCTCGCGCTCGTCGTCGTGGCGCGGATCGGCTACGGCGTCTGGCGCGCGTGGACGGCGTGGCAGACATGGGGCGTTGCCGACTGGGCCGCGCACGCGGGTATTGCCGGGTCCCTTGGCGCCGGCGCGTTGCTCATCGGATACGGCCTCGGGTTCTGGGCTGCGGTCCGCTGGCGCATCGGCCGACGGCGGCGGTGGCAGGCCACGCCTGTGCGCTGACGCCGGGACGAGCGTTCTTCGAGTGACCCGCCGCGTGCGGGCAGGAGGCGCCGCGATGTCCCGTCCCGATCAGTCCATCACGTTTCTTCGGCAGTACGGCTACAGCGTGTTCCGGTATCCACGCGCGAGCGCGCAGCCACTGGAGCTCATGCACCGCGACGGCAAGGACCTGTCGCGTCTCGGCACCCTGCCGCAACTCATCACCGTGGGAGCCGAACCCCTGCCTGCCATCGCCCGTGACGAGACACCAGGGATCGACATCGACGGTACCGAGACGAGCAAGGTGAACGTCGCCATCGGTGTCAGCATCCTCGGGTCCTTCATCGGCGCACTTGGAGGTGGCAACCTGGGCTTGTCCGTCGGGTTCCAGAAGGCTCGCACGGTGACCTTCAGGTACGCGGGCGTCATGGAGGATCGTGTCGACGTGCTGGCGCTCGAGCGCTGCATCAATGCCGGGCAGGTGCTGTCATCGATTCCACCCGGCACGATCGACAAGCTGATCGACGATGAGGTGTACGTCATCACATCGGTGCTGAAGACGCGCAGCATCATCGTGAATGCGCAGGGCGAGACCGGTCACAGCGTCGATCTCGACGTGCCGGTGATCAAGGGGGCGGTCGGCGGCAGCGTGAAAACGGAGGTCGGCGGCGCACTGGCCAGCAGCGTCAGGTTCGAGGGCGACGTCCCCGTCGCGTTCGCCCTGCAGGCGGTCCAACTCGTCTTCGACGACGCGTTGCGGTTCGCGACGACGACACCATTACCGCCGGGCGGTGCGGCGGCGCGTACCGTGCGTCCCGGCGACATGCCGGGCGGCCGTCGTCCCGCGTATCTCGAGACGCGTGGCGCATTCGTGCGCGTGGGCGAGTGAACCCGCATCGGTTCGACGCGCGGGTGTGCAGTCGTGGGATTGTCGTACGTCCACGCGTCCGGACGACGCGTTCAAGATCCCGGACACGCATGGCGGCCGAATACACACCGAGCCGCCCGCGTGGCGATCGCCTGCGCGGCACCGCCCTTGCACGCACTGCGCTCGTGATGCCGGCGCGTGTATGCAGGGGTAGCGGATGCTTCGCAGCAAGTGGATGAGAGCGATCGTTGTCGTCGCGGTCGCGGGCCTGGTGTCGACGGCTGGTGAAAGAGACGCGTTCGCGCAGAGTGCGCCGCCGCGCATCGAGGTGGGCGCGCAGGTGAACGTACTCCGGTTGTCCGGTTCGTCGGACACGAACGTCGGCGTCGGCGGTCGCATGACGATCGACCTTGCACGCTGGCTGGCTGTCGAAGGCGAGTACCAGTTCGTGCCCACCGACGTACTCGACGACACGAGCGTGCTGCCCGATGGCAGCGTGGTGGGCATCCGCTACCAACGCCGGCGATCGACGGCGGTGTTCGGGGTGAAGGCCGGCTATCGCGGCGAGCGCGTCGGCGTGTTCGCCAGGGTGCGGCCGGGTTTCACGACGCTGACCAATCGCGGCGTGGACTGCATCGGAGAGGTGTGCGCGCTGATGTTGCTGGGCGTGCCCGAGTATCGACGCGAGTTCGCGCTCGATCTCGGCGGCGTGGTGGAACTCTACCCCTCGCCGCGCTGGGTCGTGCGTGCGGACGTGGGCACGTTGCGCATCCGCCACCGCAGCAACGCTCCACCCTGCGCCGGCACCA
>CAYRAE010000589.1:0-2216 GCA_964422175.1 uncultured Luteitalea sp.
GCTATCCCGGATGTGAGGTGCTGGTCGACGACAGACCGGTGCCGTTCGCGCGGGAACTGTGGCTGCCGCTCACCTGGTTCCTGCTGCCGCGCTGACTCCCGACGATCCACCGAGCAAGCCTGAGGAGTCAGACCCCTGCCGAAGTCGACCGCTCCCGAACGCGAACTGCACGCCCTGTCGGTGCAGCTGAAGAAGGTGGAGTCGGAGTACACGATGTACTTCTCCGGCCGCACCGCGCGTCCGCCCGTCGAGAGTCGTGCGGCGCTGGATCGCGCCTTCAGGCGATTCGATCGCGTGACCTTCGAGAGCTCGGTCGCCCGTTTCCAGTTCACCACCCTGCAGGCGCGCTACTCGACGTTCTGCGATCTCTGGGATCGCAGCGTGCGCGCGAAGGAAGAAGGCCGGAGCACGCCGTTCGTGAGGCCGTCGACCCCGGTGCCGACGGTACCGTCAGGACAGGTGCTGCACACGGCGGTGTTCCGCGATCCCCTGCAGGAAACCGACAAGCTGCACGAACTGTACGAAGCGCTCATGCAGGCACGCAGGAACGACGGTCTTGACGTGGTGCCGTTCCACAGGTTCGCGGGACTGGTGCGCGATCAGATGCGGGCGCTGCAGGAGCGGCATCCCGGCGACGAGGTGCGCTTCCTCGTGACGCGGCACGACGGGAAGACAGGATTGACGGCGCGGGCGGTGCGAGTCGGAACGGGTAGCGACAGGGAATGACGCGCGTCTGGTGCGGGAGCGGACCGATGGATGTCGTGGGCGGCGAGGTCCCCGCCCACGGGCTCTACCCGAGGTCAGTCGGCTTTCGTGACGTTGCCGGCCTGTGGTCCTTTCGGACCGTCGACGATCTCGAATTCCACAGGCTGCCCCTCGTCCAGCGTCCGGAACCCGGCACCCTGGATGGCGGAGAAGTGCACGAAGACGTCATTGCCCGATTCGCGCTCGATGAACCCGTACCCCTTGGCGTTGTTGAACCACTTGACCTTGCCCGTGATGCGTTCCATGGTGCTGACCTGCCTTGCGTCGCCGCCGGTGCGGACCGGCAGAAGGTGCGCCCGTCCGACGTGGATCTGGACGCACGGTTACCCCGGAAACCCTGCATGTACCACTCATCTGATTGTCCGGCGGCCGACAGGATAGCGATGCCGGCTCAACAGTGTCAAGCCACGTAATCACCTGCTTTCGAACGCCATGTCATCCCATGCTCTGATCAGCGTGTCCGACAAGACAGGCCTCGCCTCCTTCGCGCGCGGCCTCGCGGACCTCGGTTATCACCTGCTCTCCACCGGCGGCACCGCGCGGTCGCTCGAAGGGGAGGGCCTTGCCGTGACGCAGGTGTCCGACATCACCGGGTTCCCCGAGATGCTCGACGGCCGCGTCAAGACGCTGCACCCTCGCGTGCACGGCGGCATCCTCGCGCGCCGCGACAAGGCGGATCACCTCGCGTCGCTCGCCGAACACGGCATCCCGCTCATCGACATCGTCGTGGTCAACCTGTACCCGTTCGCGAAAGCGGCGGCTGACGTGTCGACGACGGTACAGGGGCTGGTGGAACAGATCGACATCGGCGGACCCGGCATGGTGCGCGCGGCGGCCAAGAACTTCCGCGACGTGCTCGTGGTCGTGGATCCGGTCGACTACCCGCGCGTGCTGGAGGCGCTGGCTGCCGGTGCCGTGCCGCAGGCGCTGCGCTTCGCGCTCGCACGCAAGGCGTTCGCGCACACCGGCGCGTACGACCAGATGATCGCGTCTGAGCTCGCTTACGTGAACATGGATGACGATGGCGGGGCGCGCGTGCCGGTCGCGTCACGCGAGACGTTCCCCGAGGACGTGACGCGCCGGCACACGCGCATCCGCACGCTGCGGTACGGCGAGAACCCGCACCAGCCCGCGGCGTGGTATGCCGATGGCGCGACGGGGTTCGGTGACGTCACGATCCATCAGGGCAAGGAGCTGAGCTTCACGAACCTGCTCGATCTCGACGCCGCCGCGCGCATCGTGCTCGAGTTCACGGAGCCGGCCGCGAGCGTCATCAAGCACACCAACCCGTGCGGCGTGGCCACGGGCCGCGACGCGGCGGACGCCTACGTCCGTGCGCGCGACGCCGACGCGCTGTCGGCCTTCGGTGGCATCATCGGCCTCAATCGCACGCTCGACGCCGCGACGGCCGAGGCCATCGTCTCGACGTTCATCGAGGCGGTGGTGGCGCC
>CAYRAE010000590.1:0-2215 GCA_964422175.1 uncultured Luteitalea sp.
TCGGCCTGACGTCGCTCGCCCAGCAGGGACCCGTCCAGACGCCGTACCCGATTCTGTTCGTCACGCAGGTTCCTGTGCCGGCGGATTTCACGACGATCGGAGCGGTCTTCGGGAACCATCGCGCCTCGCTCGATTCCGTTGCGCGAGGAGGCGACCTGTGGATTCGCTATCCCGACGGCGCGCTCAGGAACCTGACGGCGGCCGCCGGTTTCGGCGCGACCGGATTCCAGGGCGCCACGGCGATCGCCGTCCGTGAACCGAGCGTGCACTGGAGCGGAGCCAGAGCCGTCTTCAGCATGGTCGTGGGCGGTACCGATCGGCGGTACGTTCACGGCGACTGGCGCTGGCAGCTCTACGAGATCACAGGCCTGGCGCCAGGCGACACGCCTGTCATCACGCGCGTGCCGAACCAGCCGTCGGCCTACAACAACGTGAGCCCGACCTACGGCACCGACGACAGGATCCTGTTCACGTCCGATCGTCCACGCGGAGGTGAGGCACACCTGTATCCGCAACTCGACGAGTACGAGGAAGCGCCGGTGGTCACGGGTATCTGGAGTCTCGATCCCGCATCCGGCGACCTGTTCCTCGTGCAGCACTCACCGTCGGGATCATTCTCGCCGCAGGTCGACAGCTTCGGTCGCGTGGTGTACATACGCTGGGACCACCTGCAGCGAGACCAGCAGGCCGACGCCGACTCGCGTGCGAGTGATTTCCACGGCACCTACGGCACGTTCAACTACGCCGACGAATCAGCCGGAGCGGCACGCCTGTCGACACGTGCGGAGGTGTTCCCCGAGCCCCGCAGCGCGCGCACGGATCTACTGGCCGGCACCAACGTCGTGGGACACACCTTCAACGACTTCTTCCCGTGGATGGTCGCCGAGGACGGCACCGAGGAAGAGACGCTGAACCACGTCGGCCGGCACGAGTTCCTGGGGTACTTCGACGCCAGCTTCAACGACGATCGCAATCTCGTCTACCACCACTCACAGGTTCCGCGCGCAAATCCGAACACGATCAACGGGTTCATCCAGATCAAGGAATCGCCGGCGGCGCCGGGGACGTACTACGGCATCGACGCACCGGAGTTCTCGACGCACGCGAGCGGGCAGATCATCAGCACGTACGCACCACCGACGCAGAATGCCGACGCGATGACGATCACGTACGTCACGCACCGCGAGACGAGCTCGTACACGGACACGCCGTCGCCGAACCACTCGGGCCTTTATCGCAATCCGCTGCCGTTGTCTGATGGCCGCCTCGTGGCGGTGCACACGCCGGAGACGCGTCGCGACGCCAACACCGGCACCACGGCCAATCCGGGATCGCGCTACGACTTCCGCCTGACGCTCCTGCGGCAGGCGGGCGGCGTCCACGTCGCCGATCGCCGCCTGACCAACGGCATCAGCAAGTCGGTGACGTACTGGAATCCCGACGTGCTGGTGACGTATGCGGGACCGCTGTGGGAACTGGATCCCGTGGAAGTGCGCCCACGTGCGCGCCCGCCGCGACGAACCACCGGGCTTGCCGCGCAGGAACGGCAGATTCTGGAGGAGCAGGGCATCGCGCTCGAACGCCTCCAGGCATTCCTGCGCGAGAACGACCTCGCGCTCATCGTGAGTCACGACGTGACCTCACGCGACAAGTCCGACAGGCAGCAACCGTTCAACCTGCGCGTCGCTGGCGGCGGCGCCCAGACGATCGGCGCGCAGGGGCGGATCTACGACGTGGCGTTCCTGCAGATCATCCAGGCCGATCAGCTCCGTGGCATCGGCGGCACGACGAGCCCGCGACCGGGCCGTCGCGTGCTCGGGCAGGTGCTGCACGACCCGCGTGCGCAGAATCCCGTGCTGCCGGGCGCACCTCCCGGCAGCGTGGCGATCGCGCGCGACGGCTCGGTGGCGGCGTTCGTGCCCGCCAGACGCGCGCTGTCCTGGCAGTTGACCGATGCCGCCGGCGTTCCCGTCGTGCGTGAACGGTTGTGGCTCACGATGCAGCCGGGCGAGGTGCGCGTCTGCGGCTCCTGCCACGGCGTCAACACGCGCGATCAGGCGCAGCGCGAGGCACCGACGCACGCGCCGCAGGCGCTGCGCGATCTTCTGACGTACTGGCAGACGGAACTGGACCCGCCGGTCACGGGCACATACACGCGGTATCTGGCCGAGGGCGTCGTCAGCTCGTTCTTCGACACGCGCATCGTGCTCGCCAA
>CAYRAE010000591.1:0-2213 GCA_964422175.1 uncultured Luteitalea sp.
CAATCGCGATGACGTTCTTGCAGGCCCCGCCCATCTCCACGCCGACCACATCGTCGCTCGCGTACACGCGGAAGCGCTTGCCACGGAACGCGTCCTGGACGCGCTGGCCGGCGTCGGTGCTGGTGGAGGCGGCCACGATGGCCGTCGGGAGTTCGTGCGCGACTTCGTGGGCAAAGCTCGGGCCCGACAACACGACGACAGGACACTCGGTCGTCAGTTCCTCGGCGAGGACCTGCGACATCCGCGTCCACGACGACAGTTCGAGTCCCTTCGTCGCGCTGACCACGATGGTGCCCCGCCTGACGAAGGGCGCGACGACGCGCAGTGTGTCGCGCGTGCCGTGCGACGGCACCGCCCACACGATCATCGATGCGTCAGCAACGGCTTCCCCAACGTCGTGGACGGGCGACACGTCGCGCGGCAGCGGCACACCGGGCAGGTAGTCGGCGTTCTCGCGCGCATCCCGCATGCGCGCCGCCAGCGCCGCGTCGCGCGCGCAGAGCGGGACCCGATGCCCAGAACGCGCGAGATGAATCGCCAGCGCCGTTCCCCACGCGCCAGCACCCATCACCGTCGTCTTCATGAACGTGGTCCAGCCACTCGCGCCGTCACCGCGCGAGTCCGACGGGGTCGTGCCCGGTGAGCGCAAGGCGCACCATGTCCAGCGCCGCCGTCACGGCCTGCGTGCGCACGACAGCCCGATCGCCGACGAAGCGCGCGTGCCGGCACGCCGATCCCATGGGCGTCTGGATGGCGATGTACACGGTGCCCACGGGCTTGGCGTCGCTGCCGCCGTCGGGCCCGGCGATACCCGTGATGCCGACGCCGACCTGCGTCTGACACCGCTCGCGGATGCCGGCCGCGAGCGTGAGCGCCACGGGCTCGCTCACGGCGCCATGCCTCGCGATGAGCCCGGGCGGGACGCCCGCCAGCACGGACTTCAGCGCGTTGCTGTACACGATCGCGCCGCCGTCCACCCAGGCCGAACTCCCGGCCACGTCCGTCAGTCGCGCCCCGAGCAGGCCTCCGGTACACGACTCGGCCACCGCTACGCGCCAGCCGATCGCGTGCAGGAGTCGACCCACCACTTCCTCGAGCGACTCGTCCTGCGTCGTGTACACCGCGGGCCCGAGCGCCGCTGCCGCACGCGCGATCGCCTCGTCGAGGGCCTCCGACGCCGCGTCGGCATCGGCCGTTCGCGTGAAGAGATGCAGTTCGATGCGACCAGCCGCCGCAAGAATCGTCGCGTCGATGGGCGGCGTCGCGGTACGCCAGTCCGGATAGAGCGGCAGCAGCACGGACTCGACAGCAGACTCACTGCGCCCCGCGACCTTCAGGCCCTTGCTGAACGTGCGCTCCGCCCCCGCGCGACGCGCGAGGACGCCGGCCACGAGCGTGTCGAGCATCGGCTCCATCTCTCGCGGCGGCCCCGGCAACAGGATCACTGCCTGCTCGCCGACGTCAATCCACTGCCCCGGTGCCGTGCCGTTCGGGTTGTCGAGCCTCACACCGCCATCGATGATCATCGCCTGCCGTCGATTGATCGCCGGCATCGGCAGGTTGCGGCGCGTGAAGCGCTCCGCGATGCGCGACATCTGCACGGGGTCTTCCGTCATCCCGCGTCCGAGCGCAAGCGCGACGCCCTGTCGCGTGACGTCATCGTCTGTCGGTCCCAAGCCACCCGTGAGCACGACGAGGTCCGCACGCTGGAGCGCCGTGCGCACCGCCAGTTCGAGGTGCGGAAGATGATCGCCGACGACGCTGCGGGCGATGACGTCGATGCCGAGCAACGCCAGACGCCCGGCAATCACCGCCGAGTTCGTGTCCACGCGTCCCAGCGCCAGCAACTCGCTCCCGACGGCGATCGTCTCGCAGCGGGCGAACGGCGGGGGTGTCACGCGAGCATCCACGTCGGCGCCAGCCACGCCAGGCCGCGCACGCACAGGTGCGCGTACACGGCAGCCATGGCATCGTCGCTCATGATGCCCCACCCGCCGTGCAGCGCTTCCAGCCTGTTGCACGGCGGCGGCTTGATGACGTCGAAGAGCCTGAAGAAGAAGAAACCGACCAGCGCGCCGGTGAGCGACACAGGCACGAACGCCAACGTGACGAGCATGCCGAGCACCTCGTCGATGACCACCGGACCCGGATCGATGTGGCCGAAATGTCCTTCGGCTGCAGTGGCCGCCCAAGCACCAATCACGAAGACCAGG
>CAYRAE010000592.1:0-2210 GCA_964422175.1 uncultured Luteitalea sp.
GATGACGCCGATGTTCTCGTCGCGATTCTCCGTGGTCAGCGTGATCAGGCTGACGTCGGAGCCCGAGAGGAAGTAGCCGCCGATGGGTGCCGGCTTGCCGTTGTACTGCGGCTTGAACGGGTCGTAGCTGCGATGGTTCCTGAACACGACCACGCGCGGGCGGTTGGCTGCCGGGCGCAGGCCGCCGAAGAGCATGCCCATCGCGTCGCGGAACTGCTCCAGCCGTTCGGCCACCGCGCGGAGGTCGCCATCGCTGCCATTGCCGTACAGAGCGAAGTTCGGCGTCTCGAGACGCTTCCAGTTCTTCTGCTCGGCGACCTCGGCCACCGCATGTGCCGGCGCGACGAGCACGCTCACGGCACACCACATTCCGATCGATGCCAGACACGCGCGACGTCGCGCGCCAGTCATGAACCACGACATGCCGCGGCCCCTCCCGAAGGCCACCCGGTGTGGATGAGTCGCATCATCGTACAGCGGGACAGCCGGACATCTGAGGACGCCCCGTATTTCCGATCGGATATCCGGTGCCCGGTGCCCGCCCGAAGGGAGAAATTCCCCTCGTGTTGCGAGGAAATGCACACGAGTCTGGCGGGGCCGGGCAATGGGGCGCAAAGAGCCCCGTTCACACGGCCGAGCGGCGCGGCACTCTCCTTGCACATCGATTTGACAGCCGCGGGTGTCGGGTTCATCCCGGCCGTCCAGGAGGTGCCCATGTCGGTCTTCAACACTATCGTCGCCGCCGTCGACTTCAGCGATACGTCAGACGATGCGTTGCGCGTGGCGTGCGATCTGGCGAGGTTTCACGGCAGCCGTCTGCACGTGCTGCACGTGATTCCCGACGCCAGGCAGCAGGCCTGGAGCGTTGAAGCGCCGGGGCTCGACTTCTCCGCTCTGCAAGAGGAGAGCATGGCGGAAGCCGAGCGCATGCTGGCGAACCGGACGGAGGCGGCCACGACCGGCCTCGCGCACGTCACGCGCGTCGTCGTGGCGGGCCTCCCCGCGGCGCGTGAGATCGCCCAGTATGCCGCCACACACAGTGCGGACCTCATCGTCGTGGGGTCGCATGGCTACGGTCCGGTACGGCGGCTGGTCCTCGGCAGCGTCGCGGACCGCGTCGTCCGCATGGCGCCGTGCCCCGTGATGACGGTCCCGCACCACACCCTGCGCGCCACGTCGCCCGACTGGGTGGTGGCTTCAGAGCACGACGAGGGCAGCGTCGCGGAAGCGTGAATCCGGCAACGGGCAACGGGCAACCGGCAACCGGTAGGGCCACCGCATTTGCTGTGTGATCGGTTGCCGGTTGCAGATTGCCGGTTGCCGGCGCGGTAAACTGTCGTCCCGCATGTCCGACGCCTCCACGCCCGCCAGCGCCGTTCCGGCCGCACCGCTCGATTTCATCAGGCAGATCATCACCGAGGACGTGAGGGCCGGCCGGCATGGCGGTACGGTGCATACGCGGTTCCCGCCGGAGCCCAACGGCTATCTGCACATCGGGCACGCCAAGTCGATCTGCCTGAACTTCGGCGTGGCCGCCGATTTCAGCGGCGAGTGCAACCTGCGGCTCGACGACACGAACCCCACGAAGGAAGACGTCGAGTACGTCGACTCGATTCGTGAGGACGTCCGCTGGCTCGGGTTCGACTGGGGCGATCGCGAGTTCTACGCGTCGGACTACTTCGAGCGGATCTACGAGTGCGCCGTCGCGCTCATCGAACGCGACCTGGCCTACGTCGACAGCCTCACCGCCGACGAGATCCGGACGTATCGCGGCACGCTCACGCAGCCCGGGCGCAACTCTCCGTATCGCGATCGATCCGTCGAGGAGAACCTGTCGCTGTTCACGCGCATGCGACAGGGCGAGTTCCCCGACGGCACGCACGTCCTACGCGCGCGGATCGACATGGCGTCTCCCAACATGAACATGCGCGACCCCACGCTGTTCCGGATCCGCCACGCGCACCATCACCGCACCGGCGATGCCTGGCCGATCTATCCCATGTACGACTTCGCGCACGCGCTGTCCGATGCCTTCGAGGGCATCACGCACTCGCTGTGCACGCTGGAGTTCGAGGACCATCGACCGCTGTACAACTGGATCATCGAGCAGTTCCCGGGCCTGCCCGGAACGCCACAGCAGATCGAGTTCGCGCGGCTGAACCTCACCTACACGGTGATGAGCAAGCGGAAGCTGCTCGAACTCGTGGAGA
>CAYRAE010000593.1:0-2209 GCA_964422175.1 uncultured Luteitalea sp.
GAGCCGACCGGCGGAGCCGCGGACCTGAGCGCCGCTCCGGGCACGAGGGGAGCGGCGGGAGTCGTGGTGTCGTGGGGATCGAGTCCAGCGGCGAGCCGACCGGCGGAGCCGCGGACCTGAGCGCCGCTCCGGGCACGAGGGGAGCGGAGCGAGCCGAAGTGCCGGGAGTGGGGATCGAACCCACACGCTCCTCACGGAGCCCGGGATTTTAAGTCCCGTGCGTCTGCCAGTTTCGCCATCCCGGCGTTCGTGACGTGCGAGCGTCAGTGCACCACGCCGCCGCCCGACGTCGGGGCGTTGACGGCGTCGGTCAGCAGCCCCTCGAGCGTCGCCTGCGGAATCGCGAACGGGCCGGCGACCGCAGAGGCGCTGTGGATCTCCAGGGCCAGCACGACGCCCTTTTCGTGCGGCGATACGATCCAGTTGATGCCGCGGAACGTCAGCGTCGACGGTTCGTCGGTGCGACCCGGGTTGAGCGCGCGGTCGATGGCGAGCAGCGTGGACTGCAACACCGTGGCCGCGTCCTCCGCGGTCCACGCGGCGGGCGCCGCGCCGATGTGGTGCACCGTCTCGCTGTACACCTGTTCGTCGCCGCGCAGCATGATCTCGACCTGATACGTCGTGGGAGCGTGGGTGGTGGTCATCAGCGCCTCACAGGATCGCACGGATTCCCCTGCTACACTCGCGCCGATGCTGACGCCGGGCGAATTCGTGGACCGCGTGGCCGAATGGGTGGCGACCTTCAATCGCGCCAGCCTCGATCTGCCGGACGGCCTTCTCCACAAGGACGCGGTGTTCCGCCTCAACGGGCGCGCCTACGAAGACACGCTCGGCCGGCCCGTGACCGACCCGCTCGTGCGCCTCGTTGCGCGCGGCCCGGGCGGCTATCGGCTGCTGCTGAAAGCCCTGCAGTACACGCTCACGACGCCCGAACTGGCGCTCCGCGACTTCGACGTCCGCAACGGCCTGGCCACCGGCCACGCCGATCTCACAGGTCATCTCCGCGACACCGGCGAGGCCTGGCTCTGCAACGCAGACATCGTGATGACGATCGACGTCGATGGCCGGATCACGGAGTTGGCCGTGCAGATGGATCCGCGCGCCGTTGCCCGACTGCAGCAGGCACGCCAGGCCTGATCGCGTCATGAGAAGTGGCGCTGCCCACGCGCTGACATGAGGAGAGACGAACGACATGCAACCCGCGAACAGCCACCCCACGGCCGCCACCACGACGACGCAGCTGAAGGACATCCGGAAGCGACTGCCGCTGCGCGTGCTGTCGAATGAGGACTGGGAGCACTGGACGACGAAGGGATATGTGGTGGTGCGGCAGGCGGTGCCGCCGGCCAACGTGGAGCGGCTCGTCGACGTGCTGTGGCGGTTCGACGAGAAGGATCCCGCCGATCCCTCGACGTGGGACGCGCCGCAGCGGCGCGATCACACGATGCGCGAGTTGAACGGCACCGGGATGCTCGAGATCTACAACCACCAGACGTTGTGGGACAACCGCATGGAGCCGCGCGTGTACGACGCGTTCGTCGACATCTGGGATCGCGAGGACCTGTGGGTGACGATCGATCGCGCCAATCTGAACCCGCCCAAGCACGCGAAAGGGAATCCGAACGGATTCATCCACTGGGACGTGGACACGTCGCGGCGCCCGCTGCCGATCGGCGTGCAGGGCGTGCTGAGTCTCGCGAAGCAGGACAGCGACGTGGGCGGGTTCCAGTGCGTGCCGGAGTTGTTCTCCGGCTTCGACGCGTGGGTGCAGACCCAGCCTGCCGACAGGGATCCGATGCACCCCGACACGACGGGCCTGACGATCGTCAACGTCGATCTCGACGCCGGCGATCTCCTGATCTTCAACTCGCTGCTCGCGCACGGCATCCGCCCCAACCACTCCGCCGATCGCGTGCGAATCGCGCAGTACATCTCGATGCACCCGGCCGACTGGGACGATGCGGCGGATCGCGAGGAGCGCGTGCGGTTGTGGCGCGAGCGCGACTCCCCGAAGCGCGCCGCGTTCCCCGGCGATCCACGAGGCTGGGAGCGGACGCATGCCGAGACCGCCACGCTCACGCCACTCGGCGAGCGTCTGCTGGGCTTGACGCGTTGGTGAGGGGTTCCGGCGAGGTTTTACATCCTTAACGGCCGTCTCGGTGCATGCTGTGGGGGCCAGCACCTGCGACCGGTGTGTCCCCCTCACACC
>CAYRAE010000594.1:0-2196 GCA_964422175.1 uncultured Luteitalea sp.
GCACGTACGCTCCCTGCAGACGCTTCCGGAGTAGCACGCGTCGCAGGCCTGCGACGGCGTAGGCCTTCAGTGGGCGACGCCTTCGGCGCCGTGAGAACGGAGGTTCGCACGTTGTCCGCACCTTCCCAAACCTCCCGGCACCTCCCCGCACCTTCCCAGAACCCTCCCCGCACCTTCCCAGAACCTTCCCAGAACCCCCCCAGAACCCTCCCAGAACCTTCCCCGCACCTTCCCTCAGCCGGCCAGGCGGAATGCCGACGCCATCTGGTCACAGGCGCGCGCCGACAGGCGGAGGGCGCGCGCAATCGTCCGCCATTGCCGCACGATGGCCTGACTGTTCGCGATGATCTCGCGGGCCGTCCGCGCGCTCACCCTGAAATACGGGGCGACCGAGCGAACCAGATCGAGATCGAGCGCGTTGTCGTGTTCGCTGACGTTGAGCCGCAGGCCCGGCGCATTGGGCACGGGATTCATGTCGAAGGCCTCCGAGAGCCGCCACCCCCGGCCCGGCACCAGGAGGAAGCCGTGATTCCGCAGGTGGTCGTCCGTGTTCGACACGAGCACGTTGAAGACGATGCGCGCCCAGAGTTCGCGAAGGTCCTCCGCGGGCTGCGCCCCATGCTCGATGAGGACGCGAGCCAACTCCAGGTAGCTCACGCCGTCAGAGGCGTCGTCGCCATCCTGATGGTCCGTGAGCGTCATCGCCGAGGCGAAATGCCGTCGCCCGCCCGTGGCCGTGCGATCGAATCGCTTGATGAGGAACGTGTGATGCGCATGCGCGAAGCGGCGCGCCTGGCTCTCGGGCACGCGCAGCCCGCTGCGCAGGGCCAGCGTCTGCACGACGAGTTCCCATGCCCCCATGTCATGGTCGTCACGGACGCTCGGAAACTTCGCAATCCAGAGCGCGCCGGCCGGGTCCACCACGCTGGCCTTCGGGCGAGCGCCGCCGAGCGATCCACCGGGAGCAATCAGGAGGCGCAGCCACTCGTCGGCTTCGTCAGCCGTGTTGTCCTCGTCACGCTCGATGGCGAGACTGGCCGCCTCGAGCGCGCGGAGCTGCACGAAGGGAGGCGCCGCAATGTCATGACGGTCGTCGAGGAACGCGCCGCGATCGTCGAGACGGAAGCGCAAGGCGCCGACGCGATAGGCGTCGTGGACGCCGAGCAGATAGTCCGACTCGTACAGCCGCCGCCCCGCGTCGACGCGCCCGGCGCGTTGATCGCGTTCCAGGCGGCGCCGCATGAGCAGGCGTCCCCACCGGTCCGGACTGGCATCCGCGAGGAGGCCAAAGGTGCTTCGGCCCTGGGCCGGATGCTGACGTCCCTCGTGGAACAGTAGCCGGGGATCGAGCGGCACGCGCGTGAAGGCCGGCGCGTCGAGGACGGCCGTGTCGAACGCGAACTGGACCACTTCGCGGCCGCGGACCCGGCTGGCCTCGAGCACTCCCAGACGCTGCGACCCGGTCAGCCCGTCCCACGCGGCGTACACGGCAATCATGGCGGGCATGTGCGTCAGCGGCGTCTGGTCGTGGCACGCCCGTGCACGGGCGCCTGGATGAGCCTCGCCAGATCACGCGCGGTGGCAAAGCCTGCCGTCGCCGTGCCGGCGGCCAGCGGCCTGGCGGACGCGCCGGACGACCGACGGCCCGGCCGGGACAGCACGGGACGTCCAGGCGACGTCGTGTGGGGGGCGGCGGCCGCTGTCACGGTGCGCGGCCGGGGGGCGGACAGCCTGGCATCCTGCAGGGCGCGGCCGGTCGGGTCGGCGGCGGCCAGCAGATCGAGATCCGGCTCGATGCCCAGCACCTGCATCACCGCCGCGTACGCCCCGATCGTCACGCCGGCGCCGCCGCGCTCCACACTCCGTAACGTCATCGGGGCCATGCCGGCCCGGGCGGCAACCTGCGCCGCCGACAGCCGCCGCCGGCGCCGCGCCAGACGGAGCCGTTCCCCGAGCTGGCGGAGCCGCTCCTGCGTGGCGGGCAGCAGGGCTGAGACGGTACGAGCCATAGAGCCAATATTATAGCTTATTGTCGTGTGAGTAGCCATAATAATGGCATACTTGAGGCGTGCCACGATCGACACGCAGGCGCGAAGGACAGCTTGGGCCTGCGGTGGGCGAGGGTCACCAGGCCTGCGGTGGGCGACGCCTTCGGCGTCGTGGGAACGGAGGTTCGCACGTTCCCCGCACCTTCCC
>CAYRAE010000595.1:0-2195 GCA_964422175.1 uncultured Luteitalea sp.
GAACCCCATTCAGGTGCGCTACCAGGCTGCGCTACATCCCGACCGGCGCCGAACGACGCGAAGGCGAATTGTAGCATGCCGACCCAAGCAAGACGGGTTCCTTGAGCAGTGCACCCATCGTGGGTGACGGAAGGCGCAAACGAAGCGTCAACCATGGCGCGAACTCTGTCAGCGCCCTCGGACGCAACTCTCACGTCCCGAAGAACAGACGCGCCTCATGCGCGTTGTGAGCGCGGCACCGCAGTTCGATGTTCGCAGCCGTCGCGGCGCCGCCACTCGCATGGGGCTCCACATGGTGGAACTCCAGCCACGCCGTTTCGCCGCACCGACCGTGATGTCCGGCGAAGGCACACCGGCCACCGTCGCGTTTCCAGGCCTCCCGCCGTACCGCCGCCGGAATATGACGGGAATGGTGCGCCGCCGGCTTCGCCGATCGTGGGTGCGAAGTCTCCGCGAACCGGCGGCGTTCCAACTGCTCGACGAGCAGCGCCAGCGCGCGGTCGAGGATCTCCGCCGCGTCTCCGCTCGGCACCGCATGCCGCAGCAACGCCTGCGCTGGTCGAAGTCTGTCGTGTGTCACGCGCGACACGGTGACCTGGATCCGATAGCGCTCGGGCGCCAGGGGCACGACCGACGTGCGTGGCGATGGTGTCGGCGACGAAACGGAGAACGAATTCGATCGCGGCAATGCCGGAGGCAACGGGTCTGCGGCGAGCACCCCCCGCGCGCGTGTGTGCGTTGTGTCAGCGCACGAGCCGAGCCGATCGATCGCGTCGGGGAGGACAACCGGTACGCGTCGCACGATCGTCGGCGCATCCGGTTTCGGCTGCAGTGCCGCGAGCATGGCCTCGATCTCGCGCTTCGACCGGTGGCGCGCCGCAGCCAGCACGTCGACGTGGTTCGCGGGCGTCAGGTGCGGTGCAAGCAGGCGAGCGGCAGTCAGTGTGATTGCGCCCTCTTCGACCAACTCCAGGATGATCGGGTACGTCCGCGCCGCACGCGCGACTTCGATACGGTTGTACGCACCGCCTTCGCACAGGCGCAGCACCTGGGTACACCACACGAACATCGACGCGCAGCCCTCGGCCAGATAGAGCCGCCGCGTGTCGACCTCGATGAGTGCGCGCAACAACGCGGCCGTCGCGCTCCGTTCCTCGCCAGCCAGCCGCTTCGTGACCTCGATCAACGCGCGATCGTTCAGCTCCGACAACAGGTACGTCGTCGTCATATGCCCTTGTATCACGCACATTCTCGGCGCATCAGGAGCAACGATACGACGCGATCGATGGTGCGCGAGCTATCCGAAAGCCGTCGCTGACGGATTGCCGCGGAGATCGCGTCCCTCGCCGCGAGAGCGCCATCGCAGTGGCCACCCGCACGCCTGCGCGGGAGCGCCTCGAAAAGCTGTCAAGAGAAATCGTCAGTCACGACAACTCGTCCCGGGACGAGTTGTCCACTCGCGGGCTGCGCCGCCGCACTCCGCGCCATGGCGGTCCCGTCCGCTCCATCGGAAGAAGCCGACGGCCGGGCCCGGAGAGACGGCCCTACCTACGCGCAGACGAATAGGTGGACTCCATTCCCCGCATGTGTGGCCCCGGACCGGGCACCGGCGAGGGCAACGTCAGAGACACGATGGGCGAATGGGTTTCAAGAGCCTGTAAGAGCAATCGCGTCCCGGGGCAGGTAGCGACGGACTGGGCGCCCCGCGCGCCCGCAAGCGCGGCAGCCGTACAAGAGCTCTTCGCGCTGAGGACGGGGGGGCTGTCCCGCGACAGGAACCCGCGCCTTCGCGCGCCCCCGATGGCTTCACACGTTCTCAGCCCGTTCGTCGGGTGCGGCGCGGTGATGGTGTGGCGGGAGCAGCGGCATCCTCGCCCAGCATGGCGAGCAGCGCACGCATGTCCTGCTTCAACTGCACGAGTTGTGCGCGTGCCTCTGCCGACACGGCAGGCGCCGGCGGCGCAGGGGCGGACACGACAGGTGACGGTACAGGCAACGACTCGCTGACCGGCGCCGCAGCCGGAGCGACGGGACGCTCCTCGACAGGCGCGCCGGACTTGCGCACCGGACGGGGCGCGGCGCTTGCCGCGCGCGCTTGCGCTTCAGCCGCCTGTGCGGCTTCGACTTCCGCAACCAGTTGGAAGAGGTCGTCCTCGACCGGCGGCTGCTCGGCCTCGAAGCGCCGACGTACGCCC
>CAYRAE010000596.1:0-2181 GCA_964422175.1 uncultured Luteitalea sp.
GGCGGCCGCCTGATTGGTGCGGCGCAGCGACGCGATGGCGGCGTCCAGCGTTGCGGCATCGGTGCGACCGAACTTCGCCGCCGTCGCGATCACGCCGGTGCCGAGGGGCTTCGTGAGGATCAGCACGTCGCCGGGGCGCGCACCGCCGTTGGTCCACACGGCATCCGGCGCGACGACACCCGTCACGGCGTAGCCGAACTTGATCTCGGCGTCCTGCACCGTATGCCCGCCGAGGAGCGCGATCCCGCACTCCTGCAACACCGACATGCCACCCGCGAAGATGGCCTTGACGATGTCGGCCGGGAAGTCCGTGCTCGGGAGGGCCGCGATCGCGAGCGCGGTGATCGGGCGCGCGCCCATGGCGTACACGTCGCTGACGGCGTTGGCCGCGGCGATCCGCCCATATGTGAAGGGGTCGTCGACGATGGGCGTGAAGAAATCGACGGTCTGCACCAGCGCCACGTCCCCCACCACGAACACCCCCGCATCGTCCGAGTTCCTGTAGTCGACCAGGACACGCGGATCGGTGGGAACGGGCAGGTCCTTCAACACCTGTGCGAGCTCGCCAGCAGCGAACTTGCTCGCACAACCGGCGCAGGCGGCGAAATCGGTGAGGCGGCGACTCATGGGGCTTACGGCTTGCGGCTTGCGGCTTACGGCTTGCGGCTTACGGCTTACGGCTTACGGCTTATGGCTTACGGCTTATGGCTTACGGCTTATGGCTTACGGAAAGGATCAAAGAATCAAAGGTCAGGGGTTCTATCTCTCAACCAGATATTCGAACAGGCGAATCAGCTCGTCCTCGTTGACGAAGTCGATTTCCACGCGACCGCCCTTCCCTTTCCGGCGGATGGCCACGCGGGTGCCGAGCGCCACACGCAGGCGTTCTTCGGCTTCGCGCGTGTGCACATCCTTCTTTGGCGGTTCGGGGGCCTCGGTGGTGTCGGGCGGTTCGGCCAGCTTCTTCGCGAGGGCCTCCGTTGCGCGCACCGACAGGTCTTCGCCAACGACCTTGTCGGCGGTCCGCACCAGCAGAGCCGCGTCCTCGATCGCCAGGAGCGCACGGGCGTGTCCCATGGACAGCTCGCCCAAGACGACCCGCTGGCGAACAGGATCCGGTAACCGCAACAGACGCAAGTGGTTAGCGACAGTCGCGCGATCCTTCCCCACGGCAGTGGCGATCTGCTCCTGCGTGAGGCCCGACTGTTCCCCGAGTCGCTTGTAGGCCAGCGCCTCTTCGATGGGATTGAGGTCCTCGCGCTGGATGTTCTCGATGAGCGCGGCCTGGAGCACGCGCTCGTCGCTGATGTCGCTGATGTGGACCGGCAGCTTGAGCAGTCCGGCGATCTGCGCGGCGCGCCAGCGGCGCTCGCCCGCCACGATCTCGAACCTGTCGCCCTTGCGACGAACGACGATCGGCTGAACGAGGCCAGAGGTGCTGATTGACTCGGCGAGCTCCTGGAGCCTGGCCTCATCGAATCTCGTCCTCGGCTGCAAGGGATTGGGGTCGATCAGATCGAGATCCACATCCCGTTGTGGTTGCGCCGATTCCTTCGGTGCCGCCTGAGGCTGGGCGACGGCTGTGGGTTTTTCGGGAATCAGGGCGCTGAGGCCCCTTCCCAAAGCAGGTCGTCGGTCTGGTTTCTGGGCCACGGGTGTCGATCAGGCGGTGGTTGCGGCCGCTTTGCGCGCGACGCGCGCGCCGTTGCGGGCCAGGAGTTCATGTGCGAGCGAGACGTAGGCTTCTGCCCCGCGCGATCGCGGGTCGTAGAGAAGCACTGGCAGGCCATGGCTGGGCGCCTCGGCGAGCCTGACGTTGCGCGGGATGGCGGTGTCGAACACCTTCGACTCGAAGAAGCCGCGGATCTCCTTCGCCACCTGATTGCCGAGATTCGTCCTGTCTCCGAACATGGTGAGGACGACCCCTTCGATATCGAGGGAGGGATTGAGTCCGTTACGGATGCGCGTGAGCGTGGACATGAGGTCCGCCAGGCCTTCGAGCGCGAAGTACTCGCAGTGCAGCGGGATGAGGACGGTATCTGCGGCAACGAGCGCGTTGAGGGTCAGCAATCCGAGCGACGGCGGCGTGTCGATGAAGATGAAGTCGTAACGATCGCGCACGGCCGCGAGCAGACGCTTGAGGCGCTGCTCACGCTCTTCCATGGGCACGAGCTCGACTTC
>CAYRAE010000597.1:0-2175 GCA_964422175.1 uncultured Luteitalea sp.
GCTGGAGGGGCCGTACGCGGTGCTCTACACCGGCCGGCACGGGCGCGTGGCACACGAGTTGATCCTGGATCTACGCCCGCTGAAGCAGGCCTCGGGCATCGACGAGATGGATGTGGCCAAGCGCCTCATGGACTTCGGCTTCCACGCGCCGACGGTCTCGTTCCCGGTGCCCGGCACGCTGATGATCGAGCCGACCGAGAGCGAAGACCGCGCGGAGCTCGATCGCTTCTGCGACGCGATGCTTGCGATCAGGGCCGAGATCCAGGCCGTGATCGATGGGACCGTCGACGCGAAGGACAACGCGCTGAAGCACGCGCCGCACACGGCGGCCGTGGTGATGGCCGACGAATGGACGCGGCCGTACTCGCGCAGTCACGCCGCGTTCCCGCTGCCGTACCTGCGCACGCACAAGGTGTGGCCCGCCGTCGGACGCGTCGACAACCCGTACGGCGATCGCAACCTGATGTGCGCGTGCCCGCCGATCGCCGAATACGACGAGCAACCCGTCGGCGTCTGAGCTGACTACCGGATAAATCCGGCGGACGGCGATCACTGACTGCCGGACAAGTCCGGCAGCTACACCACAAGCCAGATGTAGCCGCCGGATTTTATCCGGCGGACGGCGTTTCGACTACGAGAGGTGGTTGGGGATCGCGGCCGTGAAGGCGGCGATCAGGGACTGCGTGACAGGCCCAGGGCGTCCGGCGCCGATCGGGTGGGAGCCGATCGTCACGACAGGCACGATCTCGCGCGTGGTGCTCGTGATGAAGGCTTCCTGCACCGACGCGAGGTCGTCTTCGTGGAGCACGCGCTCCTCGACGGGCACGCCGATCCGGCCTGCCAGATCCAGCACGAACGCCCGCGTGATACCCACCAGCAGTCCCGCCGACGCCGGTGGCGTCAAGAGCACGCCGTCGCGCACGAAGAAGATGTTCGACTGCGCGCACTCGCAGAGCTCGCCGCGGTGGTTCTTCATGAGCGCTTCGAACGCGCCCTCGCGATAGGCCTGCTGCATCGCGAGCGCGTTGTTCAGCAGGTTGTTGGACTTGATCGCGGGATCCACGCTGCCCGGGTGGTTACGGACGATGTCGGCGAGGGTGAGACGAACACCGTCGGCGATCGCGGACGCCGGCGGGTCGGTGTGCGGTTTCACGATGACCACCACCGACGGCGACGGGCACGCCGACGGGTCGTACACGATGTCGCCGACGCCGCGCGTCAGCAGGATGCGCACGTAGGCATCGCCGTCGAGAGCCGCCGCGGCGAGGGTCTCCCGGATCCGCGCGAGCATCGCCTCGTCATCGACGGGGCAGCTGAGTGCGATGCGGTCGGCAGACGCACGCAGCCGGCGCATGTGTTCGGGATAGAGGAAGATCCGCGTCCCGTAGGTCCGGACGACCTCGTAGACGCCCTCGCCGAACAGGTACCCGTGATCGAACACGGAGATGCGCGCATCTTCCGCACCGTGCAACGTTCCGTCGATGTTCACCGCGACTGACACAGTCGTCGAGGGTACCATGCATCGATGCGAGTACTGACGGCGGCGCAGATGCGCGAAGCGGACCGGATCACCATCGAAGACGTGGGGATTCCGTCGCTCGTGCTGATGGAGAACGCGGGGCGGCAGGTGGCCGCCGCGATCGAAGCCCTGTTTCCGGATCTCGCCTCGTCCCGCGTGGCCATTCTCGCGGGGCGCGGCAACAACGGCGGAGACGGCTTCGTGATCGCGCGCACGCTGCTCGAACGCGTCGCCGACGTGCCCGTCTTCGTCATCGGGCCTCTCTCGGAGGTGCGCGGCGACGCCAGGCACAACCTGGAAGTCCTCGGGCACCTGGGCGTGTCCGTGGTGGAGATCGCCGACGAGCAGGCGTGGGAGCTGCACTTCTCCGAGATCCAGACCTGCGATCTCGTCGTCGACGCGATCTTCGGCACGGGGCTGCGGCGTCCCCTCGATGGCATGTATCCCACGATCGTCGGCGATCTGAACGGCAGTTCGCTCCCGGTGGTGTCGGTCGACGTGCCGAGCGGACTGCAGGCCGATTCGCACGAGGTGCAGGGCGACGCCGTGCTGGCGACAGCCACGGTGGCGCTGGCCGCACCGAAGATCTGTCACGTGCTGCCGCCGGCGCAGCGCATGTGCGGACAACTGGTCGTGGCCGACATCGGCATTCCCGA
>CAYRAE010000598.1:0-2174 GCA_964422175.1 uncultured Luteitalea sp.
TTGCCGCTGCTCGGCACGCTCGAGGAAACGCAGGACATCCTGCAGCGCGAGAAGGTCGACCATCTCTACGTCGCGCTGCCGCTCGACGAACACGTCAAGATGCTGGCGCTCGTCGAGAACGCCAATCGCGAGATCGTCGAGATCCGCGTCGTCCCAGACCTGCTGCAGATCATCTCGCTGCGCGCCAGGCTCGAAGACCTCGACGGGCTTCCCATCATCAACATCCACGACGGGCCGCTGCGCGGCCTGAACGCCGTCCTCAAGCGCACGATGGACGTAGTGCTCGCGGCGGGCAGCCTCCTCGTGCTGGCCATCCCGATGGCCATCCTCACGCTGATCATCAGGCTCACGTCGCCCGGCCCTGCCCTCTTCAGGCAGGAGCGCATGGGACTCGACGGGAAGGCGTTCCACGTCTGGAAGTTCCGCTCCATGTACGACGGCGCCGAACGCAACTCGGGGCCCGTGTGGGCCATCGAAGACGACCCGCGCTGCACGCCGATCGGACAGTTCCTGCGACGCAGCAACATGGATGAACTGCCGCAACTGTGGAACGTGCTGCGCGGCGACATGTCACTCGTCGGCCCGCGCCCCGAGCGGCCCTTCTTCGTCGACCAGTTCAAGCAGCGCATCCCGCAATACATGCTGCGCCACAAGGTGCGCGCCGGCCTCACCGGCTGGGCGCAGGTCAACGGCTGGCGCGGCAACACGTCCATCGAGAAGCGCATCGAGTTCGACCTCTACTACATCGAGAACTGGTCGCTCATGCTCGACCTCAAGATCATGTGGCTCACCGTGGTCAAGGGGTTCTTCCACAAGCACGCCTACTGAGTTCGTCGCACGGGCCGACGCCCGTGCACTCCACCCGAGGTCCAGGACCATGCCACGCGTCGTCATCACCGGAGCTGCCGGCTTCATCGGCTCCCATCTGTCTCACACGCTCCTCGATCGTGGCTACTCCGTCGTCGGCATCGACAACCTGCTGACCGGCGACATCGCGAACATCGCTCACCTGGCCAACCGCGACTTCACGTTCATCAAGCACGACGTCACCAACTACATCTACATCGATGGTCCGGTGGACGCCGTGCTGCACTGGGCGAGTCCGGCCAGCCCGATCGACTATCTCGAACTGCCGATCCCGACGCTGAAGGTCGGCGCGCTCGGCACGCACAAGGCGCTCGGCCTCGCGAAGGAGAAGAAGGCGCGCTTCGTGCTCGCCTCGACGTCGGAGGTGTACGGCGATCCGCTGGAGCATCCGCAGAAGGAGACCTACTGGGGCAACGTGAACCCCGTGGGGCCGCGCGGCGTGTACGACGAGGCCAAGCGCTTCGCCGAGGCCATGACGATGGCGTATCACCGGTATCACGGGGTGGACGCCAAGATCGTGCGGATCTTCAACACGTACGGGCCGCGCATGCGCATCAACGACGGGCGCTCGGTGCCCGCGTTCATGAGCCAGGCGCTTCGCAACGAGGACGTCACGATCTTCGGCGATGGCTCGCAGACGCGCAGCTTCTGCTACGTGAGCGATCTCGTCGACGGCATCCTCCGGCTCATGGAGTCGGACGTCAACGAGCCCGTCAACATCGGCAATCCGCACGAACTGACGATCACGCAGATCGCCGAGACCATCATCCGCATGACGGGCTCGTCGAGCCGCCTCGTCCATCGCCCGTTGCCGGAGGACGATCCGAAGGTCCGCCGCCCCGACATCACCAGAGCGAGGACGCTCCTCGGGTGGGAACCGGAGGTCTCGCTCGAAGACGGCCTCGCGAGGACCATCGAGTACTTCCGGACGAAGGTCCTGGCGTGAGTGAGCGGCGGTGCCGCGCCGCTACCGGCGCGGCGGGCTGCTCGGCCGCTGCGCGGTCAGCAGGTAGTGGAGTGCGCTGATCACGGTGATGATCGCCGACGCCGTGAACAACATCCCCGGCACCGCCGACGGGACCGCGAGATAGTTGGCCAGCAGCGTCACGCCACCGGTCACCGCGAACGTCGCGGTGGCCACCTTCCCCCAGATCGACGGATAGAACGTGCGCGGGCCGAGCGCGAGGTTGACGATCGACACCGTCAGCACGATGCCGACGTCGCGGCTGAAGACCAGGACCGTGAGCCACAGCGGGATGCGGTGCGTCAGGTGCGGCAGCGGCAGCGTCAGCACGATGAACATCGTG
>CAYRAE010000599.1:0-2166 GCA_964422175.1 uncultured Luteitalea sp.
AGTTCGAGCAGATCTTCGGCGGCGGTCGGTGGGAGCTTCCGCATCCCGAGATCGTCGATGATCAGTAGCGGGACCGTGCCGAGCGCGGCCATGACCTCCTTGCGGGTACCGTCGAGCGCGGCGTCGGTCAGCTCCTCGAGGAGCAGATGTGCCTCGCGGTAGAGCACGCGATGGCCCTGGCTGATCGCCGCCTGGCCGAGGGCCTGCGCCAGATGACTTTTCCCCGTACCGGGTGGACCGACCAAAAGAACATCTTCGCGCTGGGTGATGAAGCGCCCCGTGGCGAGCTCGAAGAGGAGCGCGCGATTCATCTTCTTGTTGAAGGTGAAATCGAAGCTGTCGAGGGAGCGGCTGGGATCGCGGAAGCGTGCTTGTGCGCGACGCCGTTCGAGCAGCCGATCCTGTCGACGTTGTAGTTCATCGTTCACGAGCATCGCGATGAGGTCGAGCGGCGGCAGCCGCTCGGCCTGCGCATGGCGGAGGCGCGCATCGAGGACGTCCGCCATGCCGGAGAGGCGGAGCGTGCGGAGGGCGCGGTCGAGTTCAGCGAGGTTCATGAGGCGGTGGCCCGGCGATCAATGAGATCGCGGTAGAGGGTGAGCTGACGAATGAGCGGGTCGATCTGCTTGAGCGCGACCGAAGGGAGTTTCACGCGTTCGATGTAGCGCCGGAGAAAGCGATACGACGGCGCGCCTGCTTCGAGTGCGAAGTGCGCGGCCTCCTCGGTGAGTGCGGGGCCATGTTTCCGGGCGAGCGCCAGTACGCCGAGGATGCGCCGAGGCGCGAGCACGCCCTCGGTGAGGTGGATGTGGTCGCACACGGCGCCGATCGACGGCCCCGCCTTCCGCGCTACGTCGAGCAGCGCGAGCGTCTTCGCGGGGGTGCGCGTGGGGCGATCCGCATCGGCGACACGATGATGGCCGCGTCGCGTACGGAGGTGCTCGCGCAGCAGTTGCCCGGAGCGCGGATCGAGGATGCGCACATGGAGGTCGTTCCATTGCACAGCCACGCGCTGACCGATCCGGCCGGGTGGCACGCTGTAGTACGACGCCTCGACCTCGACGCAGCCGTCGAGATGCACGCTCCGCGTGCCGTAGCGGTAGTACCTGAACGGCTCAAGCGGCAGTGCGCCCAGATGTGGGCGCTCCTCCTCAAACATCGCACTCACTTGGCGCTTGGTAGTCCCGTGGATGCGAGTGTCAGCCCAGCGCGCGTCCCACTGATCGAGGTACGCCTGTGCCGCCTCGAGCGTGTCGAAGCGCAGGCCGCGAAGCGGGGTCTTCTGCGTGTGCCCGACCCCTGACTCCACCTTGCCTTTTCGATCAGGATCGCGCACGCGACATGGCAGTGCGACGACGCCGTAGTGGGCGAGCACGTCGCGATAGAGCGGATTGATCGTGGGATCATACACGTCCGGCTTCAGCACGCCTTCGCGCAGATTATCGAGCACGACGACCTGCACCGTGCCGCCGAGTCGCCTGAAGGATTCCTCATGCAGCTCCGCCCAGCGCTGACTACTGGAGCGCCACGTGAGCAGCCGCACCGATTTCCGCGAATAGCCAAGCGTCATGACGAAGAGCCGTACGCGTCGGTACTTCCCGCTAACCGGATCGCGCACCATCGGCCCTTCGCCGTAGTCGACCTGTGCCTCCTCGCCGGGGGCTGTCGTGATGATGCCAGACGGCTCCGGCGTATCCGCGCCGCGCAGGCGACCGACGAAGCGGCGCACGCTGGCATACTGCCCGGGGAAGCCGTAGCCGTCCACCAGGTCTTGCCAGATCGCCATTGCGTTCCGGCCGCGATCCACGCGCTCGACGATCTGATCGCGGTACGGCTCGCACGCGCTCGCGCTCGGTGCCCGCTCCGGCACCGGCAGCGGCACCGGCGACGGCGACGGCGTGGCGGGGGCGGCGTCCATCGGGTGGCTCGCCGAGTCGGTGGACACCGCGCTCGTGGTGGCCGGATTTGGGGGCGGCCACTGCGCTGGCCGACCCCCTCGCCGCCGAACCGCGATGCCCGCGGCCTTGAGATAGCCACTGATCGTCTCGCGGCGCACACCCGTCGCCGCCTCAATGCGCCGAAGCGACCACCCCAGTCGCCCCAACGCCTTTACCTGCTGTTGTATGGACTCGTCCAAGACATTGCTCATGGCAGTGAACGCCCCAA
>CAYRAE010000600.1:0-2153 GCA_964422175.1 uncultured Luteitalea sp.
CGTTCCAGAAGATGTTCGGGTCGCGGCGCAGCTTCGAGATCACCGTCAAGCCCACCGATCCGTCGCTGGTCCCGCAGGCGATGGAGGAAGCGCGCGTCGCCCTGCGCACGTCGCGCAAGCTGCGGCCGCGCGACAAGGACAACTTCGGCATCGTGACGTCCGACACGTTCATGGCGCTGTGGACCAGCTTCAGCCAGGGCGCGTTCGCGGTGCTGATCGGCCTCGTGTCGCTCTCGCTGCTCGTGGGCGGCATCGTGATCATGAACATCATGCTGATGGTCGTCAGTGAGCGGACGCGCGAGATCGGGCTCCGCAAGGCGCTCGGGGCGCGGCGCCGCGACATCGTCTGGCAGGTGCTCACCGAGTCCACCACGCTGTCGGTGGTGGGCGGCATGGTCGGCACGCTGCTCGGGTTCACCGTCGCATCGCTCGTGGCGTACTTCACGCCGATTCCGGCGCGCATCGAACCGTGGTCCGTCGTGCTCGGCATCGGCATCACGGCGGTGGTGGGGCTGTTCTTCGGGCTCTACCCGGCCACGCGCGCCGCCAAGCTCGATCCCATCGAAGCGTTGAGGCGGGAGTAGATCGTGGCGATCCGCGTCGGCATGCTCTGGGAAATTCTCCGCATCGCGCTCGACACGCTGCGCGCCAACAAGCTGCGCTCGGCGTTGACGATCCTCGGCGTGGTGATCGGCGTGATGTCTGTCGTCGCGATGACGGCGCTGATCACGGGGTTCAGCAACTCGCTCGAGAGCCAGATCCGCGCGTTCGGCAGCAACACCGTCTTCCTGCAGAAGCTCGGCTTCCAGAGCTTCTCGAGCGGCCGCGACTTCCTCGAGGTGATGAAGCGGCCCAACCTCACGACAGACGATGCGCGGGCGCTGGCCGACTCGCCGCTGGTGAGGGAAGTGGGCCTGCAGTTCGGCGGCGGTGGTCCCTTCTCCGCGCTCGAGCGGATGTCGTTCGCGGGCCAGGCCACCAAGCAGTTCCCCGTGATCGGTGCCACCGCGAACTACGGCGAGATGAACTACATCCCGTTCCTCTCGGGCCGTTTCTTCGGCGACTTCGAGGTACGCAACCGCCGCAACGTGGTCGTGCTCGGCTACTCGCCCGCCGAGGCGCTCTTCCTCACGCGCGGCATCGATCCGATCGGCAAGCAGATCCGCATCGGACGCGACAACTACACCGTGGTGGGTGTGATGGACAAGCGCCCCGGCGCGCTCGGCGACGCCAACGGCTTCGTCGTCATCCCGTGGACCACGTACGAGAAGCGCTACCCCTCGCCACGATTCAGGGGCATCCTCTTCCGTCCGCTGACGATCGTCGTCGCCGCGGTCGACGGCGTGGGCGTGGACGACCTGCGCACCGAGATCGAGTCGATCATGCGCGCGCGGCACCGCCTCAAGCTCGGCGAGGAGAACGACTTCGACACGGTGACGGCCGACTTCATCGTCAACTTCCTGCGTCAGTTCACGCAGGCGGTGGTGCTGGCGCTGTTCGTGATCTCGTCGATCGCGCTGATGGTCGGCGGCATCGGCGTGATGGCCATCATGACCATCTCGGTCACCGAACGCACGCGAGAGATCGGCGTCCGCAAGGCCCTCGGCGCGCGGCGCCGCGAGATCCTCGTGCAGTTCCTGATCGAGGCGGTCTTCCTCACGATGCTCGGCGGCCTGATCGGCATCCTGCTCGGCGCCGGGATCGGCTACGCGGTGAACGTCTTCGCCGGCTTCCCCGTCGCGCTGCCGATCTGGTCGTTCGTGATCGGCGTCGGCTTCTCCGCCACCGTCGGCATCCTCTTCGGCATGCTCCCCGCCGTCAAAGCCGCCAAGCTCGACCCCATCGAAGCGCTGCGGTACGAGTGAATTCGGCCGGGCACCGAACTCCGGGCACCGGGCACCACCCCACACGCAGCCGTCGGATTCATCCGGCGGGCCGCGCAACGCGCCGTTCAGACTCGCGCGCATGCGCGTGATCCGGGATGTAGGGGCGACGCATGCGTCGCCCCCTACGCGCGCCAAGATGGGTGGGATTGACTTCCGCCCCTCCGAAGTTCAAGAGTTCGGAATCCGGGAGCCCCGATCGCTCGGGAGCGCCCGGCGATTCCGAAGTGTGACGTTCTGAAATTCCGAGGGTGCTCATGCCTACCTATG
>CAYRAE010000601.1:0-2151 GCA_964422175.1 uncultured Luteitalea sp.
ATCCGGCGGGCGGCGATCACTGACTGCCGGACAAAGTCCGGCAGCTACACCAAGGGGTGGGGGCCGGCAGCTACACCGTTGGGGAGAACCGCCAGCGACACCTCCTGTCCTCGACATTCGGCATCGCGGCGTTCGGCATCGACGATGTCCGGTTTCCGGTTTGCCGGTTGCCCGTTGCCGGCGTCCTGTCCTCGGCCTTCGGCATCGCGGCATTCGGCATGACAGGTTCCTTCACACCAATGGCCACGCCGCCGCCAGGATCATCGTGACGACGAGGCCGACGCAGCCTTCGATGAAGACCATCACGCTGGCGGTGCGCAGTGTCTGCGCTTCGGTCATGCCGCTCATGCGCGCGATCACCCAGAAGCCACTGTCGTTCATCCACATGCCGATCTTCGAGCCCGCGCCGATCGCCACGGCCACATAGACGAGGTGGTACGGGAGATCGCCTGCCAGCGCGATGGGGCCCGCGATGCCGACGGCGGTAATCATCGCGACTGTCGCCGACCCCTGTGCCACGCGCACGAGCGCGGTGATCGCCCACGCAATCGGCAGCAGCAGCAGCTTCTGCTCGGGCACCGTCGCCGCCGCCAGTTCCGCCATGCCGGCCTGACGCAGCGCCGCTCCGAGCGCACCACCCGCGCCGATGACGAGGATGATCTCCCCCGCTTCGACGACGGCGTCGCGCACGGCCCGTCGCACGGCATCGGCACGCGACGCGGCGAGCGGACCCTGCGCCACACCGCCTGGTGCAACAGGGGCGTACCACGCGAGCAGCCCAATCGCGACGCCCGCCGAGATCGTGAGCGCGAGGTTCTTGTCGCCGAGAACCCGCACGGCCTGGACGATCCACGCAGGCAGGCCGTACGACGCGCTCGCCAGCGCGGAATCGGCGCTGATGAGCACGACGGGCAGGAGGATCGGCAGCAGCGACAGGACGAGCGGTGGCAGCGGCGCATCGACCACGGGCACCGCGTCGAACGTCTGCGTCGCAGGCTGAATCTCGTGTCCCCATCGCCTGTCGGCGTACACCGCATACGCGTAGCCGAAGACCGCGGCGATGGCCGACACGAGCAGCCCCTGCTGCATCATCAACGCGATCGACACGCCCATCGCTTCGGCCACGAACAGCGGTCCCGGCGTCGGCGGCACCAGCGAATGCGTCATCGTCGCGCCCGCCACGATGGCCAGCACGAACAGCACGTAGCGGCGGCGCGTCTCCATCCACATCGCCTTCGCCAGCGGCAGCAGCAGGTAGAACACCGCCTCGGCGAACATGGGGATGCCGAGCAGGAGCCCGCTCGTGAGGAACGCGAGCGGCGTGCGTTCGGTTCCGAGCGCGCCGCGCAGCGCGACGACGATGCGTTCGGCGCCGCGCGCGGCCATGAGGCAACCGCCGAGGATCGACGCCATGGCGATGAGAATGCCGACGTCGAGCGCCGTGCGCCCGAAGCCGGCCGCTACGCGCGCGCCGATGGTGTCGCGCGAAACACGCGCGGCAGTGCGAGCGGCGGTGGCCGGCGCGATCCAGTCGCCCGGCGCGACACGGGCACCGGCATCGATGTCGAGGACGACGAGCGTCACGCGTGCCACGGTGTGACTGTCGCCGGGCGCGTCCGTCACGGCAGCGGGATCGAGCTCGGCGCGCGCGATGCGGTGTGGGTGCGTGCCACCGTGTTCCAGCCGGAAGACATCGTATCGCGTGCCCGGAACGATAGCGCCGCCGCGCGCCCGTACCGCCACACGTGCGCCGTCAGGCGACACCTCGATCGCGCTCACACCCTCGCGCGTGAGCTCGTACCGCTCGATCGACGCAGGTGGCGTCAGCGCCGCGACGACGAGCGCCGCGACGATCAGCGTGAGAAACGCGTGGAGTCGCAGTGCGAGGATGCCGACGATCACGATCGCCAGCGCGATCGCCAGGATGAGGAGTGGACTCAAGAGGCGGTTAGCGTAGACTTCCCGGACGGTTCCTGCCAACCACGCAATGCCAGATTCCTCCGATTCCGTCCCGTCGCGCACGCAGGGCGGCCCGCAACGGCGCGTCGTCTCGGAGCTCCGTTCGCAACGCTGGTTCGCGCCCGACGATCTCCGCAGCTTCGGGCATCGCAGCCGCCTGAGACAGATGGGCTATTCCTCGGATGACGCCGA
>CAYRAE010000602.1:0-2140 GCA_964422175.1 uncultured Luteitalea sp.
CCGCCACGCAGATCCCCCTCAGCTCGTTCGGCAACGCCGCCATCGGCAACGAGGAGTTCCGCGAGGTGCGGCTGGCCTTCCGGACCATCTACGATCGGTTCCTTCCGCCCGATCGGGAGGACCTGGCGCGCGACGACCTCGTCGCGCACGTACGGCAGACGCTCGCGCAGAGCGACAACCCCGTCGTGAACAAGCGCGTCGAAGCGCTGCTGGCAAACCCGGGGATCCATGGCCGCGCGGAACTGTCGGCCGGACTCGTACGCGCGGCGACCGATCACACGCACGACCTGATGACACTGCTCATGGCGACCGCCTGCGACGATGCGCAGGCTGCCCTCGGGGACCCGGGCCCGCTCGTCGGGCTGTATCAGACCTACGGGCTGGACTTCCTGCAGGCGCTGCCGGCGCTCGTGCCGTACACGGTGCTCATCGGATTCGAGCGGGCGGCGTTCGCCGCACGACGCGCCGGCATCCAGCGCCCGCTGTACACGCGCGCGCGCGGCACGTACATCAAGAACTTCCTCAGGGAGACGTGGCGGAACCTGATCGTCTACTTCGCCACGGTGGCCCCGGAAGTCTCGGCCAAGGTGGCCGGCACGCGGCGATCGCGCGCCACGACGAAAGCCGCCGAAGGCGTGGGCGTGAACTTCTCGATCCTGGAGCAGGTGCTCTCGGACATCGAGGCGCTGGTCACATCGGCTGTCGATCCCTTCCTCAGCGACACCGTGCTCGACACGCGAAAGACACGTGAAGCCGTGGGCGAGTTGCAGGAAGCCGTGCGCCGATTCCACGAGTCCGTCGGCCGCACCGCCGTCCAACGCCTGTTCGCGCCCCGGATTGACGGGCCCGCGCAGGAGGTGACCGTCACGCGCGCGGAGGTCTTCGCACACCAGGACCGCAACGTCGGGGAGAAGGCGTCGGGCAAGGCGCCGTATCCATACCGGAAAGACGAGGCCGTACAGAACCTGAAGGACCTGCAGATCCGGCTGGCGTCGATCGTCGACGAAGCGGGCCTGGACCGGTTCGTCGCGGAACTGCGCGACATCCGGCAGAACATCGGCCCGCAACTGGAAGAGGAGATTCGACAGGAACTGGCGCGCAGCGGCGAGACGCCGACGGTCATGACGGCGCTGCAGGTCCTGCGGCGCAACCCGAAGGTTCGTCAGCTCCTCGACGTCAACTACTGGCACGCCCGCGTCGGGCCGGCTCTGACGGATACGATGTTCGTCGTCTTCCTCCAGGGCCTGCACCTGCCGTTCCTGCTGGCGACCTCCGAGCGTGCGATGTATGCGGCCGACTGGTTCACGGCCATGCCGCTGCGATCGCGCGAGGTCGTGTCAGTGCTCTACAACAACGCGATCGGCATGTTCGCCGACAACTGGGCCGACTGCGTCGCGCACGCCACGTGGCTGACGGACATGTACCTCGGCGAGTTCGACACGCAGATGCGTACGCTGGCGCGCACATATCCCGAGATCGACGTGGCGATACGCGCCGGTCACTTCGCAGACGACCCCACCCGCATCATCCCGGAGCGATTCACGGCGCGGGTCGAGCAGACCACCGTCCTGTTCGGCACGCTGCAGCGCCGATATCCGGCCGACGCCAGCGCGCTGGAGTCGGCGCTGCGCACGCATCTCGACGCCGCGCAGGACTACTACTTCAAGTCGATGCTCATCGCGATGACGATCTCGGTGGTGGGCGCCGGCAAGTCGTTGCCTGGCGACTCCACGCACTTCACCTTCGCGGCCGGGGAGACGGACTTCACGCTGGCGGTCACGCTGAAGGACTTCAAGCGCCATCCGCTCTATCACGTCTGGGCCCTGCTCTTCAGTGGCACCTACGCGATGTTCGCAGGACCGTTCCTCGCCCAGCACGTCGTCGCCCCGGGGTTCAGCCGCCTGCACCTCGGTTCGGGCTTCCTGACCAAGGTGCAGTCACTGATGCAGCAGCAGTTCAGGGGAACGTATCCCGGACTCGCCGAGCAGTTCGAGCACCTGGACGCACAACTGCATTGACGCCGGCAACGGGCAACCGGCAACCGGGTAGACAGGACGGTTGCAGGGGCGCAGTTACGTGTACCGCGTCATTCCTGTGCGAGGGTCGGATCGAAGCAGCGGCGGCAGCGGGCTTCGTAGGA
>CAYRAE010000603.1:0-2138 GCA_964422175.1 uncultured Luteitalea sp.
GCACCGGCACGGCATCGAGCAGCGTCTCGCGCGCCATGCGGTAGTTGCTGTCGGCGTCCTCGGGCGGCACCATGCGCTCGTCGCCGAACCACACGTGCACGAACGGCCAGCCGTCGAACGGCCGCGCCTCGAGCGCGCGGTGCAGCGCGGCAGGCGTGCGCCCACCCGACAACGCCAGATGCGCCTCGCCACGCCACGCGATCGCACTCTCGAGAATCGCGAGCACCTCGCTCGCCGCCGCGTCCGCCAACGCATCAGGCGTCGGCGCCAGCCGAATCACCGCCCCGCGCTCCATGCCCCGACTCTCCACCGAACTCATCTCTGCCCCGTCATTCAGCCCGCCTTCGCGCCAGGGGCGCTACGGCGAGGCAAAGCATGTCCGGCAGTCACCGCCACTGCCGCCCGTCGCGCTCCAGCAGCTCGTGCGATTCGTCGGGGCCCCACGTCCCGGCGTCGTACGCGACGGGCGGCGCCTGCTTCGTCCAGGCATCGAGGATGGGCATCACGGCGCGCCAGCCGACTTCCGTACTGTCGGCGCGATGGAACAGCGTCTGGTCGCCGGTGAGCGCGTCGTAGAGCAGCGTCTCGTAGCCTGTCGACGGCGTGCGCGCGAACGCATCCTCGTACTTGAAGTCCAGCGCCACGGTCTTGAGGTCCACTGCCTGCCCCGGCACCTTCGCGTCGACGAGCAGCGTGATGCCCTCCTCCGGCTGCACGCGAATCACGAGCACGTTGCAGTGCAACGCCCGCACGGCCGTCTCGCGGAACATCATGAACGGCGGCTGCTTGAAGTGCACCGAGATCTCCGTCACGCGGCGCGCCAGGCGCTTGCCGGTGCGCAGGTAGAACGGCACGCCGGCCCAGCGCCAGTTCTCCACCTGCAGGCGCATCGCCACGAACGTCTCCGTCGTGGATGCCGGCGACACCCTGGCCTCGTCGAGATAGGCGGGGACGTCACGATCGCCCATGCGTCCCGCAGCGTACTGCGCGCGCACGACATCACGGTCGACAGTCGACGGCGTGAACGGCGCGATCGCCTGCAGCACCTTCAGCCGCTCGTCGCGCACGGCATCGGCGTCGAACGAGATCGGCGGTTCCATCGCCGTGAGCGCGAGCAGCATGAACAGATGGTTCTGCACCATGTCGCGCAGCGCACCCGCCTCGTCGTAGTACCCGCCGCGCGATCCGATGCCGTCGGATTCCGCCACGGTGATCTGCACCTGATCGACGTAGCGGCGATTCCAGATCGGCTCGAAGATGCTGTTGGCGAACCTGAAGATCATCAGGTTCTGGACCGTCTCCTTCCCCAGGTAGTGATCGATTCTGTAGATCTGCCGCTCGCGCATGACCGCCGCGAGCGCGCGATTGAGCGCGATGGCCGAATCGAGATCGCGACCGAACGGCTTCTCCACGATCACGCGGCGCCAGCCGCCTGCCGCTTCCTCGTCGAGGAGGCCTGCCTGTCCCAACTGCGCGGCGATCGGCGCGAACAATTGCGGCGGCGTCGCGAGATAGAAGAGCGCGTTCGGTGCGATGCCGAACGCAGCCTGCAACGCCGTCAATCGTGCGGCGATGTCGACATACACGCCCGGCGCGTCGATCTCGCCCACGACGACATCGATGCGCGCGCGAAGCCACTCACGCTCGTCATCCGAGAGCTGTCGATCGAGATGCTCGTTCGCCGCGGAGAGCATGTCGTCGGGCAACGACGCCGCGGCATCGGGCTGCCTGATGATGGCGATGAACGCGAAGGCATCCGGCAACGCGCCCGATCGACGCAGGTTGACGAGCGCAGGCACGAGCTTGCGACGCGTGAGATCGCCGGACGCCCCGAACCCGACAAACACCGCCCCGTCGACCTTCGCTGCTCCTGATTCAGAATCGCGATGCCCGGCTGCCGGCCTGCCCGCCGTAGCGCGCAGCGCGGAGGTGGATTGCCCGTTGCCCGTTGCCGAATCCCTGACCGGTTGCCGGTTGCCGGTTGCCGGTTGCCGACTCGTCACAGATATGCACTCTCGACGGCACTGCGCAGCGCACGCAGTCCGGCAGCCACATCCGGTCCGAGGTGGACGCGCACCGCCCTGCGGCCGCGTTCCTCCAGCACGCCGAGATCGCCGCGCGCCTGCGCCGCCTTCACC
>CAYRAE010000604.1:0-2134 GCA_964422175.1 uncultured Luteitalea sp.
GGGCCGAGATCGTCAGGCTCGCGAAGGCGGCCGGCGTGCCGGTGTTCAGCGCCTCCTCGCGGCGGTTCGTGGAAGACGTGCTGATGCTGCGCGAGGACCCGAAGGTCGGCACGATCCTCGGCGCCACGACGTATGGGCCCGCGTCGCTCGAGCCACACCACCCGGACCTGTTCTGGTACGGCGTCCACGCGGTGGAGACGCTGTATCAGCTCCTGGGACCCGGCTGCGTCTCCGTGAGTCGTACCCACACGACCGATACCGACGTCGTCGTCGGCACGTGGAGTGATGGACGCGTGGGCATCGTGCGTGGCGTACGCGGAGGCAAGTACGGCACGTACGGCCACACGGTGTTCGGCACGGGCGACGTGGTGACGATGACGTCGGAGATGCCGCTGCCCAACGGTGCGAAGCGTCGCAGCGGGTACTACGGTCTCGTGAAACGCGTCATTGCCTTCTTCGAGACCGGTGTGCCGCCGGTGACGCCCGAAGAAATGGTCGAGACCCTCGCCTTCATGGAAGCCGCAGACATCAGCAAGGCCCGCAACGGCGCCGCCGTGAAGCTGTCCGAAGTGCCCGGCGCGCGCTGACCGCAGGTGTTCCGCCAGGGTTGACACCCATGGCGATAGGCAGGGCCGGCTCTCAGAGCCCGGCCCGTCCTGCCCGGGCCGCGGGCATCACTGCTGTTCGCCGCAGAACGGGCAGCGCGCGGCGAGGTTGTGCAGCGGACGGCGGCAATGCCAGCAGTTGCGCGCGGCCTCGCGGTCCTGGTACTTCACGGCGCGCGGCGATGGCGGAATGGCGGGACGGGCGGGGCGGCCCGCCTCGTCGAGGCCGAGATCGGCGATCGCGCGCGGGCCCGGCGTGCCGAGGATGACGGACTTGGCCGCGAGCAGGTCGTCGAGCAGGTCCGACGCGCGCGTGTAGCGGTCGGCCACCAGCGGGGCGAGCGCCTTCATCACGATGTCGTTCAGGCGACGCGGAATCGCGGGGTTACGCGTGCGCGGCGGGGCCACCAGTTCGCCCGTCATGAGCTTGTGCAGCGCCGACGGGGGAGGCGGGTCGTAGGGCAGCTCCCCGGTGAGCATCTGGTACATCGTGATGCCCACCGAGTAGAGGTCCGACGCGAACACGGCCTTGCCCTGGAACTGCTCCGGCGCCATGAACGCCGGGCTGCCGATCACCGTCGTGCCGTGCGCGGCGATCTCCAGGAACCGCGACGTGCCGAAGTCGGCCACCTTCAGCATCCCGCTCTCGGAGACGAGCACGTTGGCGGGCCGCAGGTCGCGGTGAATCACGCCCTGCTTGTGCGCGTGGTCCACGGCGTTGCCGATCTGCAGCGTGTAGTCGAGCGCGCGCGGCAGGTCGAGCGCGCCATCGCGTTCCAGCACACCCTCGAGCGTTTCGCCCGCCACGTACTCCATCACGATGAAGAAGACGTCGTCCTGCTTCTCGGCCGTCGTGATGGCGACGATGTTGGGGTGGTTGACGCTGGCCAGGAGACGCGGCTCGCGCAGGAGCTCCGAGAAGTCCAGCCCCTGCCGGTGCGGCACCTTGATGGCGACCTGCTTGTCCAGCCACGTATCGCGCGCGAGATAGACCGTGCCGAAGCCACCGCTTCCCAGTGGAGAGAGGATGCGATACTTGCCGAGGGTCTGGCCCTTGAAGAGCATGCCGGGGGCTGAGTATATGCCGTGCCCCACAGATTCTTCGCACCCGATCTCACGCCCTCGTCCTCGGAGGTGACGCTTCCGCCCGGCGAGAGCCGGCATCTCGCACGCGTGCTGCGACTGCGCGAGGGCGACGCGATCGAGGTGTTCGACGGACGCGGCACGCTGCGCGTGGCGACAGTGACTCGCGCGCACGCGACGTCGAGCGTCGTGACACCCGGAGACGAACGCGACGCGGCACCCGAGGCTCCGGCGCCGCTCAGCGTCATACAGGGCCTGCTGAAGGGCGACGCCATGGACGCCGTGATTCGCGACGCCACGGTGCTCGGCGCGACGGCCCTGTGGCCGGTCGTGACCAGTCGCACCAACGTGCCCGCGCGGGCCGTCGAGGCCGTGATGGAGCGCTGGCATCGCGTGGCGATCGCCGCCGCCAAGCAATGCGGCCGCGCCGTGCTGCCGCACCTGGC
>CAYRAE010000605.1:0-2131 GCA_964422175.1 uncultured Luteitalea sp.
TGGACGATGGGCCGGAGTACCGCCGGGATGTGGCGCGACTCTCGCGAGTACTCGGACATGACGACATGGCGCGCGTGCAGGCTGTCGTATCGGCGCGCACGAACGACGCGCTGGCGTCAGCGCTGAGTGCCGGCCACCTCGATCTCACTGACGACTTCGGGCGTCTCGTCCCGATCCTCGTCGTGGGCGATGTGTTCGGCGGAGGGCGTGTCACCTGTTGACCCTGTCTCTCGCTACATGAGTAGGCCCATTCCCGGATGCTCATGTCCACACTCGCGCGCGCGCTGTTCCTCGGTTCGACACTCACCTTCGCGATCGCCCTGCCTCTGGCTGCTGACGATGGGCGTACGGCCCCTGACCATCCGCGTCCGGACGGCCAGACGTACGGCCGATTGCCGCTCCAGTTCGAGCCGTCGCCAGACGCGACACCGGCCGACCGGCGCTTCGTGGCGCGCGGAGCCGGCTATTTGGTGGCGCTCACGTCCGACGGCGCTCGTCTCGACGTCACGCACGAGGGAGCCGTCGCCGCGTCGGTCCGCGTGCAGGTGGACGGCGGCCGGCTGTCGACACCGATCCCCGAGGCACGGACCGGCGTGACGCACTACTACGTGGGCGCGTCGCCGTCGGAGTGGCGCACGAACGTTCCGGCGTACGGGCGCGTTCGCTACCGGGCTGTCTACCCGGGCATCGACCTCGTGTACTACGGCAACCAGAAACGGCTCGAATACGACTTCGAGATCGCGCCCGGCGCCGATTGGCGCGCCGTGCGCGTGACGTTCGACGGAGCGGATCGCGTACGCGTGGACGACGCGACGGGCGAACTCGTGCTCGACGTCGGTGGGCGCGAGGTCCGCCAGCCGAAGCCGTTCACCTACCAGGGCTCTCGCACTGCGCCGGACGTCGTCGAGTCGCGCTATGTCGTCGACGGACGCGTGGTGCGGTTCGACGTGGGGGCGCACGACGCCACGCGGCCGCTCGTCATCGATCCGGTGATCGTCTACTCGACGTTCCTCGGGGGCACCGGCGACGACACGGCGTACGGCGTGGCCGTCGACGTGGACGGCGCGGCGTACATCGTGGGCGAGACGGGCTCGGCGAATTTCCCGCAGTCGTCGACACACACAGGCGCGGCTGCCGGAGGTACCAACGTCTTCGTGGCGAAGCTGACGCCGGCGGGCGATGGACTCGCCTATACGACGGTGCTTGGTGGCTCGAGCAACGAGCAGGGGAGGGCGATCGTGCTCGACGCGGACCGCAATGCGTACATCGCGGGCTACGCCGGTCCTGGCTTCCCGACAACGGCGGGCGTGGTGCAGCCGGCGCATGCCACCGGTTCGGGGAGGGACGCGTTCGTCGCCAAGCTCTCACCAACGGGAACACTCGTCTATGCCACGTATCTCGGCGGCGAAGACGGCGCGGCCGAGCAGGCCAACGACATCGCCGTGCGGCCCGATGGGAGCGTCGTGGTCGTTGGCGCCACGCGGTCGCGCAACTTCCCGATGCGCAACGCGCTCTACCCCACCAACAACGGGTACTACTCGGACACGGCACTCGCATTCGTGAGCCGTCTCAATCCGACGGCCACGCAACTCGTGTTCTCGACGTATCTGGGCGTCCGGTCCGGGAGTTCGGCCCGTGGGGTCGCCATCGACGCCACGGGGGCGATCGTCGTCGCCGGGTACGCGGGCGGCATTCCGACAGGCACGGAGGTCGTGATGGACTTCCCGGTGAAGGATCCGTTCCGGCCCGGGTACTACGGCGGTCCGTTCGTCACGAAGCTGACCGCGGATGGTTCCGCACTCGTCTTCTCGACCGTCGTCGGCGATGCCACGGGCGGCTTCGGTGGATCGGCGGAGGACGTGGCCGTCGACCCCGACGGCGCCATCTACATCACCGGCGCCACCAGTGGCGGAACGTTCGGCGGCCAGTTTCTGTCGTCCATCCCGACGGTGAGCGCATTCCAGGGCGAGCCCGTGGGCAAGCTCGATGCGTTCGTCATGAAGATCGATTCGAAGGGCGAGAAGCTGGTCTACTCCACGTACCTGGGGGGCGGCGGCAACTCGTTCGACAGCGGGAACGAGGTCGGCCGAGCGATCGCCGTGGATGGCACGGGCCGCGCGTACGTCGTCGG
>CAYRAE010000606.1:0-2122 GCA_964422175.1 uncultured Luteitalea sp.
CGACGATCGCCTCATGCCGCTCGGGACGCCACGCCACCACGAGGCCTTCCTGCCCCCCCTGTCCGCCGATCGTCGTCGCCGTCTTGGCCAGGGTCAGCGACGAGGGATCGTGCAGGCCGACGGCCGTGCCCGCGGTCGCCGCCGCAACGACGCCGCGCCTCACGAGCGACGCCGGCGCCGCACTCGCGTCGTCGGCCATGGCCGCGAGTGTCGTCGATGCCCACGTGCGTGCCGACGCGCGCGGGCCGTCGAGACCGAGCACCACGAGCGGCATCGGCGCGTCGGAACCGAGCGTCACGGCACCATGCGACAGGCGTCGCAGCGTCGACGCGAGGCCCTGGCGATCGAGCCGTTCGGCGAGCTTGACGAAGAAGTGATTGCACGAGTGCGCGATCGCCTCGTCCAGCGTGAGCGGCCTGCCGAGATCCGGGTGCACGCAATCGACGCGACGGCCACGCACGACGAGCGCACGCGGGCAGGCGATCCGCGTGTCGTCCGAGACGATCCCCTGTTCGAGTGCCGCACGCGCGGCGACGAGTTTGAAGAGCGAGCCCGCCAGGATCGGCTCGTCGAGCCGCTCGGGCTTGTTGGCAGCCACGACGTCGCCGCCGGGCCATCGCAGGCGCGCCCAGGCGGCACGCGTCGAGGCGTCGGTCAGCGCGGCGGCGTCAGTCGTGTCCGTGCCAGGGGCTTCCGCCTTCGCGCTACGCGCTACGGCGGACCCCGGCCTCCATGTGGAGTCTCGACTCGCTGCGGAACCCGGCGATGGCTCCGGCCGATCGCCGTTGGAGCGGTCGCACGCCGGCACCGCGCAACACGCCACGACGAGCATGCCGCGCAGGACTCGCGTCAGCAGTCGAGGAACGTGCGAATCTCCTGCCACATCTCGTCGAGGTGAGCGAGCAGTTGGTGGCCGTCCTGGAGCAGTCGCAGCGAGACGTTCTGGCGGCCCTGGCAGAAATCCATCACGCCCTGCGGCTTCACCACATCGTCCTGCATGCCCTGGAAGATAAGCGTGGGCACCTTCACCGGCGCGGCCGCCGCCGGATATGCCAGCGCGTCGCGGTAGAACTCGTAATGGAGCGGTTTCACGACGTTGTCGCCATAGTGGAAGAAGTCGCGCGTGCCCGTGCGCTCCCACTCGTCCACCACGCCTGGCCCGAAGTCTTCCTTGCGGTTCCTGCCGAACGTGACAGCTGGCGCCAGCAGCACGATCCGGCTCACGGGGTGCTGCGGCAACAGCCGCGGGAGACGCGCGGCGGCGTGCCACGCCAGAAATCCCCCCATGCTCGATCCCATGAGGACGACGGGGCCTGGCGGCCCCTGCGCCACCACACGCCCCACGTCGTCCAGCATGCGCGTCACCGTGAGCGTGCTGAAGTCTGGCGCGTTGAGGTCGGGCGTGACGAAGGGAATCCCCACCTCGGCGAAGCGGCTCGCGAAGTACTGCGCCTTGCTCGATTGTGCCGAGGAGGCGAACCCGTGCAGGTAGACGACGCGGCTGATCAGATCTGTCCCTTGCAGCCGGGCCGGCACTGGCACGCGATCTCCGCCGTGCCGCCCGTGTAGTAGTCGTACGTCAGTTCCTCACCGGCCTCGATCGTGCGGGCCGCGCGGATCCAGATGATGCCGTCGACGATGTGGCTGTAGGCGTTCGGCTTGCACGCATGGTTGATGAAGCGCGACACGTTGCCGCCATACGTCGCGTCCACCGCCCAGCGGGTGCTGAGTTCGAAGCACCAGATGCAGCCCTTCTCGAGGTACGCCACCTCGCGGTCGTGGCTCTCCTTCGACGGCACCAGTTGTCCGCCGTAGTAGATGATGCGCTTGTTCTTGGGGATGCGCTCGAGCGCGAAGACGCCCCAGCCGTGGACCCCGCTCCTGCGGCGTTCGATACGCGGCAACGGGAGGTCGTCGGGCAGCTTGACGATGTGACCGGCCACGCGAGACAGCAACTTGATGCGTGAGCCGGCGATGACGAGCGGAGCGTGTTCGAAACGTGGTGCCGAGGTCGTGGACGTCCTGGTCTTGGACGTGGTGTTTCCCTTGCGGGACGTGACGCGCTTTGCCAACCAGTTGCCTCCGTCAGGACCACGCGATTGTAGCAGGCTCAGATCACGCC
>CAYRAE010000607.1:0-2120 GCA_964422175.1 uncultured Luteitalea sp.
CCCGTTCGTCTGTGGTACTAACAGACGCATGGAATGGCGTGGGCGTGCTGCAGTGATGTGCGTGGCGGTCGTGTGTGTCACGCTGGCGGGTGTTGCGGCGGCACCCGACGCGCGCAGACAGGAGCAGAGGATGACCACGGCGAGAGGGGAGTTCGACGTCAAGCTGAGCCCGCAGGAGGACGAGGCGCGGTTTGCGTCGGGCCGGATGACGATCGACAAGACGTTTCGCGGCGACCTGATCGGAACCAGTACGGGGCAGATGCTGTCGTTCCTGAACGCGGCGCGCGACTCCGGCGGTTACGTGGCCATCGAACGCGTGACAGGCACGTTGCACGGCAAGTCTGGCTCGTTCGCGTTCCAGCACAGCAGCACCATGGCGCGCGGCGCCCAGCACCAGTCCGTCATCGTCGTGCCCGGCTCGGGCGATGGGGAGTTGGCGGGCCTCGCAGGGACGTTGACCATCGAGATCAAGGACAAGCAGCACTTCTACGTGTTCGAGTACAGCCTCGAACCGTAGCCCCTGGCGAAGCGCTCTTCCAGGAGATACGCATGAACGTGTGGATGTGCCGTGCGACGGTGATGCTTGCGGGACTCGTTCTGGCGTCGGCCGCGCAGGCCCAGCCGGCCCGCGTGGAGTATCGCGTGCTGGCCACGAACAAGACGTCGACCATGCAGAAGGAGCTGAGCGAGGCGGCGGCCGCCGGCTTCCGCTTCGGCGCCGTGATGGGCGGCGAAACGACGTTCGGCGGGTCCGAAGCGGTAGTCGTGATGCAGCGCGTGCCCGATGCGGCGCGAGCGGAGTACCGTCTGCTGGCCACGAACAAGACATCCACCATGCAGAAGGAACTGCAGGAGGCGAGCGACGCGGGCTTCCGGTATGTTGGTCAGACGGTCTTCAAGTCGACGTTCGGCGGCGCCGAAGTGGCGTGCATCCTCGAGCGCACTGCCGGTGACGCATCGGCCCAGCGATACGAGTACCGCCTGCTCGCGACCAAGCGCACCTCGACGCTCGAGAAGGAACTCCAGGAAGCCGGCGGCGAGGGGTTCCAGATCGTCGGCATGACCGTTGGACAGACGGCGATGGGCGGCAACGAACTCGTGGCGATCACGAGGCGCAAGGTGTCCACGTCGAGGTGACCCATGCCACTCACATCAGACGACATCGCCGTTCATCTGCAAACTCGTTCGGGCTGGCAGCTGCAGGGTGAGGCGCTCGCGAAGACGTTCGCGTTCCCGTCGTTTGCCGACGCCATCGCCTTCGTGACGCGGCTGGCGTTCGACGCCGAGGCGAGCGACCACCACCCCGATCTGCAGATCAGCTATCGGAAGGTGCGCGTCTCGTGGTCGACGCACAGCGAGGGCGGCGTGACGGAGAAGGACATCGCCGGCATCGACCAGACCGAACGCGCCGCCACGCCATTCCTGTCCTCCACATACCCACCCCACGGCGACGCACCGGCGCAGTGACGGCGCAACGCTGGTCCACGATGTCGTGAATGTTTCGCAGACGCCGAGACACGAGGCGACAATGTGCTCCATGTCTACTCCTCGTGCTCCTCGTGTCACGGTTCGGTCGCGGCGTGCGGCGATGACGGCTGGGCTCGCCGCGCTCGCGGGTTCGGCAACGGCCGTAACCGCCGCGCCATCGTCGGCAGCAACCCAGGCGTCTGCGGCGGCCGGCGGCGCATGGACCCCGAAGAAGGTCGCCATCAACAGGCGCGACAGGGAGGCGCCCAATCCGCTGCTGTCGCACTGCATCAGGTCCGGCCATCTCCTGTTCCTCGCGGGCATCGGCGGCTGGTACGCGCAGGACAGGAAAGAACCCGGTGACGCACAGGTGCAGACAGACAGCGCGCTGAAGGCGATGCGCATGATCCTGGAGCAGGCGGGGTCGTCGATGGCCAACGTGCTCAAGGTGCACATGACGGTCGCCGAGCCGAACCGGAACCTCACGCTCGTCAACGCGGGCTACGCGGGCCACTTCCCGGATCCGCCACCGGTGCGATCGTTCAGCGGCTGCGGCGTGGATCAGATGGGCCGCGACGGCGTGCTCGTCCAGATCGACTGCATCGCGTACGTCGACTGATCCGCCTTCGCGCCTGCGGCGCTTCGACGGCCGA
>CAYRAE010000608.1:0-2120 GCA_964422175.1 uncultured Luteitalea sp.
CGACACGCTGTTGGTCGCGTTCGAGGACGCCCGGACGCAGACGCTGCCGACAGGAACGGCAGACGATCCGAAGCGCCATCACGTCTCGCGCGCGATCGAAGCGCTGCGCGTGCTGGCCAGGGCGCGCGCGGCTGCGGAGGGACTCGATACCGATCCGCTCTTCGGCGTGATCGTCGTGGGGGGGCCTCTGTTCGAAGAGCCTCACCGGACGACGCTGCTCGAAGGGCTGCCGCACATCGAGCGCGAGCAGGCCGAAGATCTGTACGCGAACTACTGGGGCCGCATCGACCCCGCGGCGCTGGAGGCGCTGGCGTCAGCGCCGCGCCAATCCTGAGAGTGCTGCGCCGCCGCTCAGGCTTCGCGACTCAGCACGACCCAGCCACGCGCAACGAGATCATCGTCTCCGGCCAGTGCATCGAGGGCCCAGAGGGCGGGCGCGCGCACGACCGGCGCTGACGCCGGCAGGCCACCAGCAAACAGCGGAGCTCCGAACGACGACTCACGACGCGTGAGGCGACGAGCGGAACGGGTGGCGCGCGACAGGAACTCGGGGCGGGGATCAAGACACATGACGGCTCCTCGAACGAGAACGGTCCGGAGCAGCCGCCATGCCGGCGAGGCATGGAACACGCGCTTGCGACAGCCTTCCTGCTGTCGCCACATCGATGTCGGGGACGGTCCCTGACATCGGGGCACCCTGGCGTGTTGCCGGGGTTGCCGGGCGCGTTGCCGCGCCACTCCGGATGTACGAGGAGGATGGTGCCATGCACGACAGGCGCAGCCAAGGACTGCGCCTGTCATACGAGCCGCTATGACACGCGTGGGTCAGCGCTTCTTCCGCGCGACCTTCTTCACGGCTTTCTTCGCCGCCTTCTTCGGTGCGGCCTTCTTCACCGCGCGGACGGCCTTCTTCGCGAGGCGCGACGCGCTGGTTGCCGCGCGCCTGGCGGCCTTCCTCGCGGACCCGACGGCCTTGTCGGCAGCCTTGCGAGCCGTACGCACGGCCTTCTTCGCGGCCTTCGCAGCCTGCTTCAGTGTGCGCGGCACCTGCGTTGCGGCTTTCCGTACCGCCTTCTTCGTCGCTTTCCTGGCCGCCTTCGCGGGTTTCGCAGCCTTCTTCGCGGGTGCGGCCTTCCTGGCGGCCTTCTTCACAACCCGCCTGCGCGGTCGGGCCGTCTTTGCTGCGGGGGCCGGCGCGGGGGCCGGTGACTCCGCAGGGGGTGCCGCCGGCGTCCCGGAGACGGCGGCTGGCGCCACGTCCGCGCCGACGGGGCTCGCGGCGTCGAGGGTCTCGTTCACATCGTTCATCGTGCCTCCCATTTCACACAGGGGCCCGACGTGCGGGCCAATGGTCCTTGCTCGCAGGTATATCGGTGCTGCGACAGGACATCTGCAGGATTCGCGCACGAGCATACCCGATGCCGGCGCGTTGCAGTCGATATACTCGTCGTGTTCTCGCCAAAGGAGCTCACGACATGCGTCTCGGTCACTCCGTACTCGTCGCCATCGTCGCCACCGCACTCGCGGGCGCCGGCGCACTCACCCCCGACACGCCGGTGTCGGCGGCCGGTGCTGCCGCCCACGCGGCGCAGGCCCCGCTGTACAGGAATCCCGTCGCCCTTCAGCTCTACAGCTTCCGTGAGAGCTTCAAGACCAACGGCGTGCCCGCCACGCTCGCGAAAATCAAGGGCATGGGGTTCACCTTCGTGGAACTGGCCGGCACGTACGGCCTCTCTCGCGAGCAGTTCAAGGATGAACTCACGAAGGCCGGCCTCACGCCCATCTCGATGCACACCGACATCAAGCTGCTCGCCAGCCCCACGGACTCGGCCGCGATCCTGGACGACGCGAAGTTCTTCGGGGTGCAGTACGTGGGCAACGCGTGGTTCCCGCACGAGGGGACCTTCGATGCCGATGACGCGAAGGCGGCCATCACGGCGTTCAATGCGGCGGGGACGCACGCGGCCGCGAAGGGCCTGCAGTTCTTCTACCACGCGCATGGATTCGAGTTCGCGCCCGGGACGCCGAGCCGAACCTTGTTCGACACGATCGTGGCGCAGACCGATCCGAAGAACGTCAAGTTCGAGCTCGACATCTTCTGGGCGCACCACGGCAGTGCC
>CAYRAE010000609.1:0-2113 GCA_964422175.1 uncultured Luteitalea sp.
CGTCGCCGAGGATCATGAACGTCGCCGTGCCGTGATGCCAGCACTCGCCGATGTTGGGGCAGCGCGCTTCTTCGCACACCGTGTTGAGCCCGAGTCCCCGCATCAACCTGGTGAGCCGGAGATAGTTCTCCGAGCCCGGGGCCTTCACCTTGAGCCATTCGGGCTTGGGTTGACGCGGACGGAAGACGTGCAGGGGGGCAACGGTGCTCATGCTGGCGGAAGGGAAGCGCCGGACGAGGCGCCACCTCGTGATCGTAGCACGCAGGGTCGGTGGCAACGGCAGGCTCGCGCCCTCACCGAACAGGCCCCGGTGCTCGGGGCACGGGCTTTCACGGGCAGCTCACGGACTGGCCCGTCTGCGCGAGCAACGTGGTGACGCAGCGGATCATCTGGTCGGGCCGCCACGGCTTCTGCAGGAAGACGGTCCACGGTCCGGCCGTGAGATCGCTGACCTCCTCCGCCGTGAACCCGCTGGTCAGCACGATGGGCAGGCCTGGCCTGATCTCACGCATCGCCTGCAGGACGGCCCTGCCCTGGATGCCCGGCAGCGTGAGGTCGAGCAGCACGACGCCGAACGTCTCCGGTGCGACGGTGAACATGGCGACGGCCTCCTCACCTGTGGCGACGTCGGTCACCGTGTGGCCCGCTCGCCGGAGCGCGACGCGCGCCACGTCGCGCACCAGCCGCTCATCGTCCACCACCAGTACGTGCCAGGGGCCGGTGTGGCTGGCCTCGCCCGAAGGGGTGACGCTCCCCGTGGCCTGACCTCGCGCCTCGAACGCCACATCGGCCGTGCGCGACGACGTCGGGAGGCGCAACGTGACTGTCGTGCCTGATGCCGGCTGACTGGTCACGGCGATGCGTCCGCCATAGCTGCGGACGATGCCCTGTGTGGCGGGGAGACCGAGCCCGCGGCCGCCGGGCTTGGTGGTGAAGAACGGATCGAAGACGCGCCCCAGCGTCTCGACGTCCATGCCGTCGCCCTCGTCGCGCACCTCGAGCCACACGTACTCGCCTGGCGCGAGGCCCTCGGCGTCGCCCTGGGGCATCGTGTCGGCATCGCCGGCCCGCACCTCGCACGTCCCACCTGCCACGTGCAGGAGCCCGCCTCCGGTGCGCATGGCGTCGGCCGCGTTGGTGAGGATGTTCAGGACCACCTGCCGCAACTGCGCCGGATCGGCCGGCACCGGCGGGAGTTCCGGCGGGAAATCGACAGCGATGGTGATGCTGCGGGGGACCGACGCCTCGAGCAGCGACCGTACGTCGTGCACCAGCGCGTCGAGGGCAACGGGCTGGACGATGAAGCGGCCGCCGCCCGAATACGCAAGCATCTGCGCGGTGAGCTCGCTCGCCCGCAGCGCCGCACGCTCGATGCGCTCGACATGCTGCCGGCCTGACGAGGCCATCGGCAGTTCGGACAACGCCAGGCTCGCCTCGCCGAGCACGCCCACGAGCAGGTTGTTGAAGTCGTGCGCGATGCCGCCGGCCAGCACGCCGAGACTCTCCAGCCGCTGGGCCTGCTGCACGCGCTCGTCGAGCAGCCGGCGCTCTCGCTCGCCGCGCTCGCGTTCGAGCATCTCGTGGCGCAGCGCCGCCGTGCGTTCGTCGACGAGGCCCTGCAACTCGACCTGACGCGCGTGCAATCGCGCCAGGCGCCAGCGCATCACGCCGGCCAGCGTCACGGCCAGCAGCGCCGCGGCTCCGGCGAGGAACCACGGCGTCTCGTAGAACCGCGCGGGGACCGTGAACGCGAGTGTCCCGATCCTGCCTGGCGCCGCACCAGGACGCGCCCGCGCCCGCACCTCGAACCTGTAAGCGCCAGGTGACAGGTTCGTGAACGACGCGCTGCGCGCGGTGCCGGCGTCCACCCAGGCGTCGTGCAGTCCGGCCAGGCGGTACTCGTACTGCACGGACCGGCCGCCGGAGAGCTGCGGCGCACTGAAGGCGACATCGATGTTGCGCGCGCCGAGCGGCGCTGCCAGCGCCGCGATCGACACGGGCTGCCTGTTCACCTGCACCGCGTCGACGTGGGCCGCGGGCGAGTGCGGGATGTCGGCGACTTCGGTGGGATCGAAGATCACCACGCCGTCGACGGTGGCGAACCACAGGCGGC
>CAYRAE010000610.1:0-2093 GCA_964422175.1 uncultured Luteitalea sp.
CTGCGTCGGCAGCTCGAAGGCGACGGCTTCCGGTTCCGCAGCGACAGCGACACGGAGGTGATTCTCGCCGCGTACGAGCGATGGGGCGCCGATTGCCTGCTGCGCTTCAACGGCATGTGGAGTCTCGCGATCTGGGATCGCCAGACACGCCGGCTGCTGCTTGCGCGCGATCGCTTCGGCGTCAAGCCGCTCTACCTCGCCGTCGACGCCAACCGCGTCGCGTTCGCATCTGAGCTGAAGGCGTTCCTCCATCTCGACGGGTTCGACGCGACGCCCGACATGGACGCCGTTGCCGCACGCCTGGCGCTCACCTTCCACGAGCACGTGCTGGTACGCGGCGTGGAGATGGTCCCCGCGGGCTGGTGCGTGGAGTTCACGCCCGGGGGTTCGCGACGCTGGCGCTGGTGGCACACGCTCGACCATCTCGTGACGCCGCCCCGCGATCCCGACCAGCAGGCCGAGGAACTCCGTGCGCTGCTCGTGGACGCCTGTCGGCTGCGGATGCGTGGTGACGTGCCTGTGGCCACGTCGCTCAGCGGCGGACTCGACTCCTCGTCGGTGGTCAACGCCCTCGCGCTGGCGCACGCGGGTGGCCACACCACGCGTGAAGCGCCCGAGTGGCGCCACGCCTTCATCGCCGGCTTCCCCGGCACCGCCCAGGACGAGACCGACGATGCGCGGCTCGCCGCGGCGCATGCCGGCGCCATCCCCGTCGAACGGCAGTTCTCCGAGAACGTGTCGCGAGAGGACATCGAGGCATTCCTCTGGCAGTTCGAAGAGATCGTGGGCGTGTTCGGCCTCGCTCCGTGGGCGCTGTATCGCGACATGCGGAGACAGGGTGTCGTGGTGTCCATCGACGGGCACGGCGCAGACGAGTTGTTCGGCGGCTATCACCTGCACGTGGCGCTCGCGCTGCTGCGGGGACGCGGCCTGCTGCGCGAACCGTGGCGGACGCGCGATCTCGTCGACACCTGGCGGCGCATGCATCGCCCGGGAGTGATCGACCGCCAGTCGAACGCCGCGCTCGTCGCGGCGGCGACGCTGCCCGGAGCGCTGGCGGTGGGACGACGGCTGCCAGTGGTACGCGATCGGTTACGCGATGTGCTCGGGCACCTCGAGCAGCACGCGCGCGGGCCTGACGCGACGCACGATGCCGACGCACGCGCCGAGGCGGATGCCGTCGATGCCCTCGGGCCGCTCACGGGCGCGCTCTATCGCAGCTTCCACCACGTCTCTCTGCCGCGCATCATGCGCGCGTTCGATGCCCACTCGATGGGTCATGGCGTCGAGGTGCGCATGCCGTTCCTCGACTGGCGGATCGTGCGACTCGCGTTCTCGCTTCCCGACGAACGCAAAGTGGGTGGTGGGTTCACCAAGCGTGTGCTGCGCGACGCGATGCGCGGCATCCTGCCCGATCGGATACGCCTGCGCCGCGACAAGCTGGGCTACGTCGCACCTGTCGCGCGCTGGCTCGACGGAGGTCTTGGCGAGTGGCTCTGGGACGAGGTCAACGACCCCGAGTTCCTGCGCAGCCCGCTGTGGAACGGCACGGCCATCCACGCAATCGCTGCCGCGAATCGCCGCTCAGCCACGCCCTGGCGCCACGAGGACGCCCGCCACGCCCTGCTCGCCGTCGCCGCGCACTGGTGGCTGACGAGGTGGATACAGCGCAGCAATCCACCTTCGCGCCAGGCGCTACGCCGGACAAGCCGACAACAGGCAACAGGCAACCGGTAGGGGCGCCGGCCCGCCTCCGCGTCTTCGACGCTTCGGCGCGGCAAGCATCTGCGGCATTGCGGCGTTGCCGTTCCTGTGGCAGTGTCTGGCAGCAACGACCAAGGACCGGCCGTCCCCCCGTGTGCGCGCACGTATTGGTGGGTGCCGGCGCCTACTCGCTCGGCCTGCGTGGCGCAACGGTACGCGGTCCCGGCATCGCGCTGACTGGTGGCATGGAAATCCCCACAGGCGAGCGTGGCGCGCTGCAACTCGACGCCACCGTCCACGCCATCAACACCCGATCGCGCCCGCCCATCGCCTTTTCCCAGACACTGGTACTGAATCTCACCGTCGGCTGGATCTACCGGTTCTGAACG
>CAYRAE010000611.1:0-2090 GCA_964422175.1 uncultured Luteitalea sp.
ACGAGATCTTCCTTGACGAGCGTTTCAACCGCCACCTTCGAGGTGGGATCTTGCGACAGACAGGCGTCGAGCGCGGAATCGGAGATGTAGTCGGCCACCTTGTCCGGGTGACCCTCCGAGACCGACTCCGACGTGAGAACGAAACGGGACATGCGGGGCTAATCCTTCAGAGGATGCAGGAACGTTAGGGGCCGAACTTCGCCGTGCCAGCCGTTCACGGGCCGCCGCCGCGTCCCCCGGGCTTGCAGATCCAGGAGTACACGACCGGCAGGCGAGCGCCGCCGATCAGCTCACGCGGCGCAATACGCCTTCGACGCTCACGTTGGCCAGGATCTCGTCCCGGCGCACGCGCGCTTCGGTGAGGTCGTCGGTCTTGAGCGAATGCCGAATCCGCTCCTGACGCCAGCCGTCAATGATAACCGTGTAGGCAATCCACCAGAAGCGGCCATTCCGCCAGAGGTGGTGATTCTCGCCGAGGCGCTGGAAGCGGCGATCGTCGGGCGACAGCGCGATCTGCAGGGTGGGACGATGTGCCGCGAGGGACGACGCGGGCGAGGTGATGGTGGCTGTGGCAATCATGGTGTCTTCTCCTGTGACGAACCAAGCGAAGACACCCGGAGTCTGCGGGGTGACCGCACGGACACTTTGGTTGTTCTTCTCGAACCGCATCGCACCTGCCGGCCTGCTGCGCCGACAGAGCTGGCACCTTGGGATGTCCGACCCAGGTTGCCGGGCCCGCACATGCGAGCCGCTCCGGATGTCGAGAGAGACGATACCATTACATGTGGAGATACACAATCGTGGATTTAACGAATGATTCCATAACCGTCGGCGTCAGGGCCCTCCGCGACGTCGACGCCCCCCGCTACCAGACGCCCGGCGCGGCAGCCGTCGATCTCTCGGCGGCCACCGACGTGACCGTGGCCCCGGGTCAACTCGCGCTCGTGCCCACAGGCCTCGTGTTCGCAGTCCCTCCGGGCCACTTCCTCGCGATCGTGGCCCGCAGCAGCCTGCCCAAGCGCGGGCTGATCGTGGCCAACGGCCTGGGCGTGCTCGACAGCGACTACCGCGGCCCCGAGGACGAGGCGCGCGTGCTGGTCCTCAACTACACGCAGGAACCCGTGCACATCGCCAAGGGCGATCGGATTGCGCAGGCCTTCGTCGTGCGGGTACCGCGCATCACGTTCGAGCCGCTGACCCACGACGCCGACACGGCGTCGCGGGGAGGATTCGGCTCGACGGGTACGGCGTAGGCACCGGGCACCGGGCACCGGGCACCGGGCACCGAACGGCCAGACGCCGCCATCGGACGGCCGGGCCCGGAGCGTCGGCCCTCCGGGCCCGACCTACGTCGTCGGCAGGTCGACGGGTTCGCTGGCGTGGCCGTGGCGGCTGGCGCGGTTCGACCGACGGAACAAGGCGAACACGCGGTCGCGCAGGCCGGCCATGATGTCGTACAGCGTGGGGATGACGAGCAGCGTGAGCAGCGTCGACGTGATCACGCCACCGATCACCGCGCGGCCGAGGGGCGCGCGGAAATCCGCGCCTTCACCGTGACCGATCGCCACGGGAATCATGCCCGCCACGAGCGCGAAGCTGGTCATGAGGATCGGCCGCAGGCGCACACGACCCGCCTCGATCAGCGCCTCGCGCCGGCTCATCCCCTGCTCCATCGACCACTTCGCGAAGTCGACGAGCAGGATGGCGTTCTTGGCCACGATGCCCATCAGCAGGATCACGCCGATCATGCTCATCAGGTTGATCGTCGTGTTGGTGACCAGCAGCGCGAGCATCACGCCGATGAGCGAGAGCGGCAACGAGATCATGATCGCCAGCGGATCCAGGAACGATCCGAACTGCAGCACGAGCACGAAGTACATCAGCAGGACGGCGAGCCCGAGCGCGGCGAGGATGCCACCGAAGACTTCCGCCTGGTCGGCGGACTCCCCACCGCTCGACAGCACGTAGCCCGGTGGCAGCGGCACGTTCTTCGCGAGTCGCGGCATCACGTCGGCCAGCACCTCGTTCAGCGATCGCACTTCGGTGTTCGCCTCGATCTTGATCACGCGATTGCGGTTCAGGTGATCGAT
>CAYRAE010000612.1:0-2088 GCA_964422175.1 uncultured Luteitalea sp.
GGGCTGCCCGCGAACACGCGCGCGATGCGGCTGTATCGCGCCGAGATCGGTTCGACGAACGTCACTCGCTCCGATCCGCGCGCGCCAGGTGCCGCGGCCATGAGCTCGATCTCCACTGCCGCTGATCCGCCACGCCATTCGGTCACGACGATCGGCGGAGGCGTGCCCGTGAACGTCGCGGCCACCACGGCTTCCAGCTGCGCCGCACGCGACATGTCGGTCAGGAAGGCTTTCACCTGCACGACATCCGCGAACCCGAGCCCCGCCGTCTCCAGGTCTCCCTTCAACTGCGCCATCGTGCCTGTCGCCGCGGCATCACCGTCACCGGGCGCCGCGCGTCCAGACACGATGACGAAGGGTCCCTCGGGCTGAATGGCGACGTGGGCACCAGCCGTGGATGCGAGGCCGTCGACGCGCAGCCGTTCGGGCCGCCCAGACGATGGATGCCGCGCCGTCGCGGCGATGGCATCCATCGCCACGAGCACACCGTCGCGCGGCATCCGCGATTCGACGCGCGTCAGCGCAGGCCGCGACGATGGCGTGAATCGCCTGGCAATCACCTCGTCGACAGCCGCGCCGACAGCCGCGTCGGCCACGTACACATGCAGGCGTGCGACGCGATCGAGCCCCGTGCCGGCGGCACGCAATGCTGTCTCGAGCTGGTCGAGCACGGCCGACGCCTGCGCGCGGGCGTCGTTGCCACCCTGCACGCGGCCATCGCGCGCGAGCGGATACAGCATGACCGTGTGGACGAGCGCGCCTCGCTCCACCACCACGGCAGACGCGGGCCCAGCCTGGGAACCGGCATCTATGCGACGCAGGCGTACACCATCATCGGCCGCTGGTGTCTGCGCCGACACGACACGAGCCTCGCCGACAGCCAGAGTGAGACAGGCCGTCAGGAGGCTCGCGGTGAACATGAATGCTGCGGGCATGCGCATGCTGCCCGCAGTCTACCGCGCGCGGGGTCTACAGCGCCTTCATCACTTCCTTCATGAGGTGCTGCGCACCCTCGACGCCGTTCCACGGACCGGCCTCGTATTCGAGCGCGATCACGCCCTTGAAGCCATGGCTGTTGAGGATGCGCACGCAGCGCTGGAGGTCGACGTCCTTCCAGCGATCCCAGTACTTGGCGTGCACGGTGTGGTGGGTGTACGGCATCAGGGCGTCGAGGCCGTGGTAGAGCATGTACTCGTGCTCCCAGTTGCAGAAATCGGGAGACGCTTCACAGAACGGGTGGTTGACCTCGTCGAGGATGATGCGGACATTGGTTGGATCGGCGCTGAGGCCCCAGTGGTTCTCGATCGTCACGATCACGCCGACCTTGCCGCCGTAGTCGGCCATCTCCTTGAACGACTCCACCGCGTTGGCGATGTACTTGACGACTTCATCGTTGCGCGGGTAGCCCGTCGTCGCCGACGCGCCGGGCACGATGCGGGGACCGCCCGTGTTGACGCGCATCGTCTTCGCGCCGATCGTCTTGCACGCGTCGAGCCACGCCTTGGCGATGGCGATCCCCTCGCGACGCAGGTTGGCGTCGAAGTCGCAGATGTTGCGCGGTGCGTTGTTGGAGACGTGATGGCAGCTCACCCCCAGCTTCGCCTGCTGCGCCGCCAGGCGGTCCAGCCACTGCTTGCCGGAAGCGGTCGTCGGATCGAACTCGTACGTGGTGAACGACTGGCCGTCCCGCGTGGCCGTCGACGCCTTGTACATCGAGGTGTCGTTCACGTCGCCGAAGAGCGAGGACCAGAGATCCATCTTCCGCACGCCCGGGAAGTTGTCGATGGTGAACTGGGGCATGTCCAGCATCGTGATCTCGCCGTACTTCTTCTTCATCGCCGCAACATCGGCCGCTCCCGGACCACCCATCGTCGGCGCGTCGGCGCGACGCTTGAACAGCGTGCGGAGCGGATATGTGTTGGAGGCGAGGCGCAGCGCCCTCTCCGATTCGGTCAGCGGACGAGGGTCGGCACCGGCGGTGGCAGCCGCGGCTGGTGAGGCGCCAACGGCAGGCAGCAGGCCGGCACCCACCGTGAGAGCGGCACCTTGAAGAAACGCGCGACGACCGGCGGACGCCTGACCGGAGGA
>CAYRAE010000613.1:0-2087 GCA_964422175.1 uncultured Luteitalea sp.
CCACCTACGTCGGCACCAGCAGCAACGACGATGCGACGGGCGTGGCGGTGGATGGTATCGGACGCGTCGTCCTGACGGGTACCGTACAGGCCATGGGCGCGGGCAATCGCGGGCCCACCGACGCGTTCCTTTTCAGGCTGTCGAGCGGCGACGAAACGACGGACACCGACAACGACCAGTTGCCAGACGCCTGGGAAACGCAGTTCAACCTGGACCCGCGCCTCAGCGACGCCAACGGCGATCCCGACGGCGACGGCGTGAGCAATCTCGACGAGTATCTGCAGGGGACGCATCCGAACGGCCGCCACACGCGCTACCTCGCGGAGGGCGCGACGATCCCGCCGTTCGAAACGCGTCTGGCGTTCTTCAATCCCGGCCCGCATCCCGCGGCGGTGCTCGTGCGCTTCCTCTGCCAGCGCGCCTGTGGCATCCCCGACATCCCGGGCCAGGACACTGTCGTCCGCCGCCTCGTGACGCTCGCGCCCCACGCACGCGGGACGCTCATCGTCTCGACGATCCCCGGCCTCGAAGACGAGGAGTTCGCGGCGATCATCGAATCGGATCAGCCGGTCGTGACCGACCGGACGATGACGTGGGACGCCTCCGAGTACGGCAGTCACGCGGAGACGGCCATCGCCGCGCCGGCCCCGACCTGGTACCTGGCCGAGGGTGCGACCACCAGTGGCTTCCTGCTGTACTACCTGCTCCAGAACCCGAACGCCGTCGAGGCCGAGGTCGTCATCGAGTACCTGCTGGGAAGCGGGGGACCGCCCGTGACCCGCCGGTACACGCTGCCGCCACGGTCGCGTACCACGCTCGACGTCTCGACGCAGGACCGTGCGCTGCGGAGAGCCGACGTCTCCGCCCGCATCTCGACGGCCCCGGAGACGCCCATCCTCGTCGAGCGCGCGATGTACCTGAACACCGGCGGCCGTCTCTTCGGGGCGGGGCACGCGAGTGCGGGCATCACCACGCCCGCGCCGATCTGGTCGTTCGCCGAGGGCGCCACGGGGCCCTACTTCGACACGTTCCTCCTCATCGCCAATCCGTCGAGTGACGTGCTCGTGGTCAACGCCACGTACCTCCTGCCGACGGGTGCCACGATCCGGCGGCAGTACCAGGTGGCCCCCAAGAGCCGCTTCAACATCTGGATCGATCAGGAAGGGCCGGAACTGGCCGATACGGCGGTGTCCACCGTGCTCGAATCGGTCGACGACCAGCCGTTCGTCGCCGAACGGGCGATGTGGTGGCCCGGGCCGTCGCCCGCCAACTGGCGCGAGGCACACAACTCGCCGGGTTCGCTCACGACCAGCACGGTGTGGGGCGTGGCGGACGGCCAGGTGGGCGGCCCGCACGCATCGGACACGTACCTGCTCCTGGCCAATACGTCTCCGTTCGACGGACAGGTGCGCGTCACCCTCTCGTTCGAGGACGATGGGACGCGCAGCACGCGGATCTACACCGTACCCGCGCAGACCCGCATGAACGTCCCCGTGAGACACGAGTTCCCGAACGCGATCGGCCGGCGTTTCGGCACGCTGGTCGAGAGCCTTGGCGACGTCCCGGCGCAACTCGTGGTGGAGTCGGCCATGTACGGCGACTCGGGTCGGGATCGTTGGGCGGCCGGCACCAACGCGCTCGGCACACCGCTCGCCGAGAATCGCGTGATCACGATCACGGCTCAGGGGGTGACACCGCGCGTCCTGGTCGTGTCCCCGGGCGACCGGGTCACGATTCGCAACAGCGACACGCAGCCCCACCAGATCTTCTCGGGTCCCTACATCGACAGATCGACGTGCCCGGCATTGAACCAGGTGGGCCATCTCGCGCCGGGCGAATCGCGCATGACCGGGAACTTCACCACCGCGGGGACGTGCCCGTTCCTCGATGACGTACGGCCGGGGCAGCAACTCAACCGGGACTTCATGGGCTACGTTATCGTGCGGTGATGCGCAGCGTCGTGCTGTCGTGCGTAGGGCTCTGTGCGTGGCTGGCCACGTGCGTGCCGGTGTCCGCCCAGCCAGCCGCCCGCCTGGTCGTCGACCAGTGGCGCGTCGAGGACGGCCTTCCGCAGAACACCGTCACCA
>CAYRAE010000614.1:0-2086 GCA_964422175.1 uncultured Luteitalea sp.
CGCCTGTTCGCGCTGCAGGAGTTCGGGAACATCTACACGCGGATCATGAATCCGACGACCGACGTTTTCGAGCAGCGCGTGGCGGCGCTCGAAGGCGGGGCGGCGGCGCTGGCCACGAGCAGCGGCCAGGCGGCGCAGTTCCTCGCGATTGCGACCATCGCGCAGGCCGGCGACAACATCGTGTCCACCAGCTACCTGTACGGGGGCACGTACAACCAGTTCAAGGTGGCGTTGCCGCGTCTCGGCATCGGCGTGAAGTTCGTCGACGGCGACGGCGTGGAGGGCTTCGCACGCCTCATCGACGACAAGACGAAGGCGCTCTACGTCGAGTCGATCGGCAACCCGAAGTTCAACGTGCCGGATCTGGCAGCGCTCGCCAAGCTCGCGCACGACAACGGCATCCCGCTCATCGTCGACAACACGTTCGGCTGCGCGGGCTACGTGTGCCGCCCCATCGATCACGGCGCTGACATCGTCGTGGCGTCTGCCACCAAGTGGATCGGTGGACACGGCACGTCGATCGGTGGCGTCATCGTCGATTCCGCGAAGTTCGACTGGGCCAAATCGGGCAAGTTCCCGCTCTTCACCGAGCCGTCGCCCGGCTACCACGGCCTCGTGTTCACCGAGCCGTTCGGCGTCAACGGCCCGTTCGGCAACATCGCGTTCATCATCCGCGCGCGCGTCGAAGGCCTGCGCGATCTCGGCCCTGCGTTGAGCCCGTTCAACTCGTTCCTGTATCTCCAGGGACTCGAGACGCTGTCGCTGCGTGTGCAGCGCCACTGCGACAACGCGCTCGAACTGGCGCGCTGGCTCGAAGCGCACGACCAGGTGAGCTGGGTGAGCTATCCGGGCCTCGAGAGCCACCCGAGCCACGCGGCGGCGAAGACCTACCTGACGAACGGCTTCGGTGCGGTCCTGTCGTTCGGCATCCGCGGCGGGCGGGAGGCAGGACGCACGTTCATCGACTCGCTGAAGCTGGCGAGCCACCTCGCCAACATGGGCGACGCCAAGACGCTCGTCATCCACCCGGCGACGACGACGCATCAGCAGTTGAGCGACGACGAGCAGCGGGCGGCTGGTGTGTCGCCAGACCTCGTGCGCATCTCCGTGGGCATCGAGCACATCGAGGACATCAGGGCCGATCTCGCGCAGGCCTTCGCTCAGGTGAAGGCGCCGGCATAGACGTGAGCACGATCGTGGCGGCCGGGCGCCAGCAGCTCCTGCTGCCGGCGCCCTTCACCGTGGAGTCGGGGGCGACGCTCTCGCGCGTGACTGTCGCGTACCAGACGTGGGGCACGCGCGCCCCGCGCGGCGACAACGCGGTGCTCGTGTGCCACGCGCTCACGGGGTCGGCTGACGTCGCCGACTGGTGGGGGGCGCTCATCGGCCCCGCCGGCGCGCTCGATCCCGAGCGCGACTTCGTGATCTGCAGCAACGTCCTCGGCAGTTGCTACGGCACGTCCGGTCCCGGCATGCCCGAATGGGATGCCGTGTTCGGCGCGCGTCCTGACGCGCCGGCCGTGACCGTGCGCGACGTGGTCCACGTGCAGCGTCAGTTATTGGCCGCGCTCGGCGTGACGCGTGTGCGACTCGCGATCGGCGGATCGATGGGCGGCATGCAGGCGCTCGAATGGGCGCTGCTGTATCCCGAGCTCGTCGACGCGATCGCGGTGCTCGCCGCGCCTGCCGTGCATGCGCCGTGGGCCGTGGCGCTGGCCGAAGCGCAGCGGCAGGCGATCTTCGCCGATCCCGAGTGGCCCGCCGGACCTGCCGCGCGCGGGCTCGCCACGGCGCGGATGATGGGCATGATCAGCTATCGCGGCGCGCTGTCGTTCGCGGCGCGCTTCGGCGGCAGCCGCGAGGACCCGTCGCGGCCCGACGTCACGCGCTGGCTGCATCGTCACGGCGAGCGGCTCGTGCAGCGGTTCGACGCGCGGGCGTACGTCACGCTCACGCACGTGCTCGATTCGCACGACGTGGGTCGCGGGCGCGGCGGCGTGCAGGCGGCGCTCGCGCGCATCACGCAGCCCGCGCTCGTGATCGGCATCGACACGGACGTCCTCTATCCCCCGCACGAGATGCGCGC
>CAYRAE010000615.1:0-2077 GCA_964422175.1 uncultured Luteitalea sp.
CGAGGCCACGCGGGGAACGAGGGGTCCAGATGGATTCGAGCTCGCGGGCGAGCCGCAGGCGCGCGCGCCTGAAGACCGGTGGGCCGCTACGACGAGGCCACGCGGGGAACGAGGGGTCCAGATGGATTCGAGCTCGCGGGCGAGCCGAAGGCGGAGCCGCGAGCCTGAAGACTGGTGGGCCGCTACGACGAGCAACGCGAGGAGTAGTGGGCCCACCAGGATTCGAACCTGGGTCCAACCGATTATGAGCCGGCGGCTCTGACCGCTGAGCTATGGGCCCTCGCAGGGCGAGAGCAGCAATTCTGCCACGGTCCGAGCGATGTCACCACGGCGAGGCAGGCATCAGATCGGACCGAGCATCGCGCATCCCGTGCGTCATTCCAGCCTGCGCCAGCCCACATGCATGTGTTCACGTCAGGCGGGAACTCGTGCACGAGGGCCTTGGCGAGCGTGGTGACCAGTCCGCATCGCGCGAACGCCTCGAGCAGTTTCTCCTCGCTCCGCAACGTTCGTCGAATCGCCACGCATTCCCCCTCGACGGGCACATCGTCACGTCGGATGACGTGCTCGCACAACCTCTCGCGAACGTGTCGTCAACCGCTTACTGAACGGTCGAGTTACGCCCAGACGAGCTTGCATGAACACGGTGTCTCCGCACACGCTGCGGTGTGCGCGGTCTGACGACGCCATGGCTCGCGGTGACGGCCATCGGCCTCAGCCTCACCCTCCAGATCTCGGATGGCTTCTACCACGAGCGGGCCCTGGCCTGGCTCGTCGTGTTCATCGGTGCGGCGATCCTCGGCGTGACGGGATGTCGCTGGCTGGTGCCAACGGAGACATCGGACGGAGCCGGGCGCCGGTCAGCGGACACCGGACACCGGAACAGCGCGAGTGGCAGCGCGTGGCGTCCACACACAACGTGCATCGCAACACGGCAGGCGTCACACACGAAACGCGTGCTCATCGTCGGAGTCGTGATGAGTGCCATGGCCCTCGTCACGAGTCCCGTCGCGCGCTACATGACCGACGCCAGGCCGTGGAGCCATCCCCGTCTGCTCATCGTCGTGGCGGGCATGGTGCTCGCCGCCATCGCTGGCAGTACCGCACGGTCGGAGTGGAGACGACGGGCGGCGGTGCTCGTGGTGCTTGCCGGAGGCTTGTGGATGGGCGCGTGGACGATCCGCCACTCACCGAAGCCGCACATCGACGTGATGCCGGTTCACGTCGACGCGTTCGCGGCGCTCGCGCGCGGCCAGAGCCCGTACGCCATCACGTTCGACGACATGTACGAGAAGGACGACGCCTTCTACGCGCCGGAGATGCGCAAGGACGGCCGAATCCTGTTCGGATTCCCTTACCCACCGGTCAGCCTTCTCATGGCCTGGCCCGGCCACGCGCTGCTCGGCGACCTGCGCTACGGCGAAGTGATCGCGTTCGTCGTGGCCGCCGGGCTCATGGTCTGGATGCGACGTGATGGCGTCGGGCTGCTCTGCGCCGCAGGCCTGCTGCTGGCGCCGCGCCTGCTCTTCCACATCGAACAGGGCTGGACGGAGCCGTTCCCCATCGTGCTGCTCGCCGCCACGTCCGCGACCGCGTTGCGTCGACCCGCACTCGCCTGGCTGCCGCTCGGTCTGCTTATGGCGTCGAAGCAGCACATGGTGCTGGCCCTGCTCTTCGCTCCGTGGCTCGCGCCGGCGGCAACGTCGCCTCGCGACACGACTGTATTCATCATCAAGGCGGGCGTCGTGGCCGCGGCCGTGACGCTGCCCATCGCACTCATGGACGTCGATGCGTTCCGGCGATCGGCGGTGCTGCTGCAGCTGCGTGAACCGTTCCGGCTCGACTCCCTGAGCTTCGCGGCGCTCTTCGTGACGTGGGGCTGGTCAATCGACAAGGGCGGCGCGGCGCTGCTGTCCGCGACGGCGGGCGTCGTGGCCACCGGCCTCGCGTGGTGGCGCGCGGCTCGCACGCCGGCAGGCTTCGCGGCCGCGCTCGGCCTCACGTGCCTGCTGCTCGCCGCATTCGGCAAGAAGGCGTTCCTGAACTACTACATGTTCGTCGTCGCCGCCCTGCTGAT
>CAYRAE010000616.1:0-2071 GCA_964422175.1 uncultured Luteitalea sp.
CGGCGGAGCCCGTCGTCGACGTGGTGCACCAGACGCGGATGTTCTACGAGGATCGGCTGGCCGGACAGGGATTCGCGCGCGTGCTGCTCGTGTCCGGCCCCGATGCGCCCGACCGTGAGGCCCTGGCGCACGACCTCGCCGGCCTCTTCGACACACGCGTGTCTTCGCTGTCGCTCGACGGAATCGTCGGGTTCAGCGACAGGGTCACGGCAGGCGAGGGCATCGTCGGGGCGATTGCGGCGCCGGCGGGACTCGTGCTGCGAGAGGACGTGGCGTGATGTTGCGAGGCAATCTCTCGACAAGGCCGTTCTACAACGAACGGGTCGTGCAGGTGGCGCTGGCGGCGCTGGCCGTCGTGCTGGGACTGCTCACGGTGTTCACGGTGTGGCAGTTCCTCGCGCTGTCGGCACAGCAGCAGGCCTTGTCGGCGGAGATTGCGCGCGACGAGGCAACCGCGACCCGGCTCCGGACCGAGGCGCAGCAGGTGCGCGCGCGTCTCGACGCGAAGGCGCTGGAGTCGACGGTGAAGGCCGTGCGCGAAGTGAACGCCGTCATCGACGCGCGGACGTTCTCCTGGACGGCGCTCTTCAACGCGATCGAGCGGACGATCCCTGCGACGGTACGTCTGCGATCGGTGGCGCCGAAACAGGATCGCGACACGCTGCTCGTGCGCCTGAGCGTGAATGCGCCTGGCGTGGAGGTGGTGGGCCAGTTCATGGATCGCCTCGAGGCGGCGGGCGCGTTCGTCGACATCAGGTCTGTCGAAGAACTGGTGCTCGAGGACGGCACGATTGACGTCGTGTGCGAGGGCGAGTACATCGGACCCGGTGCGCCGGGCACTGCCGCCGAGACCCCGGCGGCGGACGCGCCGGTGTCCGGCGCCGGAGCGGGAGACAACTGAGATGGTGCCCGTCGCTCGCGTCCTGGCCGACCGCCGGCTGCTCGTCTCCGTAGTCGCCCTGCTCGGCGTGGCGAATCTCGTGGGACTGGCGCTCGTCGTCGGACCCATGCGCCTGCGCGTGCAGGGGCTCACCGCTCGCGCGACCTCGGCCTCACTGGCGGCATCGCTCGCGGCGCGCGATCTCCAGGCCGCGCGTGCCACGGCTGCCGGCAGCGTGACGGCGGTCGACGACCTGCGCCGCTTCTACGGCGACATCCTGCCCGCCAGCCAGCCCGCGGCGCGGCAGATCACGTTCGTCCGCCTGGCGCAGCTCGCGCAGGACGCGAACCTGACGTACGACCATCGCTCGTTCGAGCAAGAGACGCCCGACAAGGAGGCCGTGCTGACGCGCGCGACGATGACGGCCAGCGTGTTCGGCCGGTATCGCGACCTGCGTGACTTCCTGTACGCACTGGAGACGGGCGACGACTTCGTGGTCATTCGCGAGGTCCGCGTCGTCCAGCCGGAAGACATGGGCAAGTCGCTCGAAGCGGCCCTGACGCTCTCGACCTACTACAAGGCGAGTGATGGCCGCTGATACGCGCAGGCAGCTGACGCTGCTCGGCGGGTTGCTTGCCGTCCTGTTGCTCGTGACGTGGTGGCAGTTCGGCGGGACGGCGACGCCAGGGGGGCAGGGCGCGACAGGTGGTTCCGGCCGTACCCCCGCGGCGCCCGTCCAATCCGCTGGCACGCCAGCGCAGACACCCGAGCAGATCCTGGCCCGTGGGCTCGGCCTCGAGCGGCTCGACGAGGATCGCCCCGCGCCGGAAGCGACGGGGCGCGATCCGTTCCGGACGGGATCGTCGACCTCGGCAGGTGGGCGCGACGGGACGGGTGGGGCCTTCCCGGTGCCGATCGTGCCGACGCCGGTGCAGCCGGTGACGCCCGTTGGTCCGGTGGGACCGCCTCCACCGCCGCCGATTGCGGTGCGGTTCATCGGGATCGTGTCGCGGCGTGATGTCGGGAAGGTCGCCGTTTTGAGCGACGGCAAGAACGTCTACTATGGCCGCGAAGGCGAAATCGTCGATGGCCGCTGGCGGATCGTCTCGATCGGCGAGGAGTCCTTGCAGATCGAACACGCCGACGGGCGCGGACGACAGACGCTGCGGCTGACGGGTTGAAGGCGGCGGG
>CAYRAE010000617.1:0-2066 GCA_964422175.1 uncultured Luteitalea sp.
GAGTTCCTCACGGTCCTGCCGGCAGACGAGCGCAAGACGGCCGAGGAAGAGATGGACGTGTACACGCCGCCGGTGCAGCTGACCAGTTCGGGGCGTCCGCAGCAACTCGGTGACAACGCCAATCGCCTCTCCATGCAGGAGATGCGCGAGTACCTGACGCTCGACCCGATGGCCTACACGGGCGACGCGACGCGCGGGAAGCGGACGTTCGAGAAGGCGCTGTGTGCGACGTGCCACAAGCACGGCGACATGGGCGAGGAGTACGGTCCCGACCTCACGTACGTGGCGCAGCGCTTCGGCCGCAGCGACCTGCTCGACGCGATCCTGGAACCGTCGAAGGTCATCTCCGACCAGTGGACGGCGTTCGAGTTCGTGCTGAAGAACAAGAAGGTGGTCGCCGGCGTGATAGTGTCGGACACCGCTGATGCGGTTGTCGTGCAGCCCATCGGGGCCCCGCCGATCACCCTCGCCGTCAGGGACATCGCGTCTCGCACGGCGGCGACGGTGTCGCCGATGCCCGAAGGTCTGCTCAATCTGCTGACGCTCGCGGAAGTGTCGGATCTCCTGGCCTTCCTCGAGCGGGCACCCGGAAGCTAGATCCGGAGTCAGATCCCGAGGCGCGTTGTCGTGATGTCGTCGGAACGTTCTCTCGCTGTCGCTCGCCGGTGGCGCGCGATCCTGTGCCTGCTGGCGTCCATCCTCGTGACGATGCCGGCCACGGTGCGCGCGCAGACCATGGCCGCTACGCTGTTCGTGGAGGTGCGCGATCAGACGGGTGCCTGGCTGCCCGACGTCACCCTCACCCTCACAGACCAGCAGACGGCGCTCATGCGCGAGGGCACGACGTCCTCGTCGGGGTTGCTGGTCATCCCGTTGCTCACCGCGGGCACGTACACGCTGCAGGCCAGCCGGGAAGGGTTCAAGACGGAGATCGTGCGCGACATCGCCGTACAGGCCGGCGTGCGCGGCACCGTCAACGTCGTGATGGTGCCCGGGTCGATCACCGACCAGGTGGTCGTGAGCGCCGACCTGACGACGCTGCGTGCGGGCAGCGGGACGGTGGGCGAAGTGTTCGACGGCGAGACGCTCGTCACCGTGCCCGTGTCCGAACGCGACGTCATCCAGTTCACCTTCCACGCGCCGGGCGTGGCGCCGCCGTCGCCGGGGTCGCGCCTCTCGACGCAGGGCAACGTCGGCCTGAACAACAGCGGATCGCGCGAGGCCGCCAACGACTTTCGCCTCGACGGCGTCGACAACAACGACCTCTTCCTCAACCGCCTCGTGGTGAACCCGAGCCTCGACGCCGTGCGCGAGGTGTCGGTCCACCAGAGCACCTACGACGCCGAGCACGGACGCAGTGCCGGCGCGCAGGTCAACGTCGTCATCAAGTCGGGCACGCGTACGCTGCGCGGATCGGCCTACGAGTACTTCCGCGACGAGGCGCTCGACGCGCGTCCGGCGTTCGTACCCGACGGGACAGGGAAGCCGGCGCTCGGCAAGCACCAGTTCGGCGGCACGCTCGGCGGCCCGTTCGGGCGGAAGCCGGCGTTCTACTTCGTCAACGTGGAGGCCATCAGGGCGCACGAAGCCGACACGCGGCTCGCGCGCGTGCCCACCGATGCCGAACGTGCAGGCGACTTCAGTGCGCTGGGGCGGCCGATCGTCGATCCGTTCACGCAGCAACCGTTCCCCGGCAACGTGATTCCCGCGTCGCGGATGAGCGCGGCGGGGCTCGCGGCCGTTGGCCTGTATCCGCGTGCCAACACCGCCGAGCATGGGTCGGCCAACTTCGTGTCGTCGCCGGCGGGGGAGCGCAACGCGATTCAGTTCACCGTGAAGACCGACGTGAACGCGTGGCAGGACAAGCCGTTCCACGTGCGGTACACGTTCGGGCGTGAAGACCGCGACCTGCCGTTCCCGGCGCGCGCGCGCAACCTGCCCGCGTTCGGCACGTCGGTGCTCGATCAGGGCCACAACTTCGCCGCCGGGTTCAATCAGGCGATCTCGAGCCGCGTGGTCAACGAAGTGCGCGTCGGCGTGAACGCGTTGAAGCGCGACAGCGTGCC
>CAYRAE010000618.1:0-2057 GCA_964422175.1 uncultured Luteitalea sp.
CTCACGGCAGCTCCCTCACGCGGATGTTGCGGAACTCGACGGGCGATCCTTCGGCCTCGAGGCACAGGAAACCGGTACGCGGGTCGGCGTTGCGTCCGCCGGAGACCTCTTCGCCGTTCACCCAGAGCCGGATCTCGCCGTTGATGCCGCGGACATAGTAGTGGTTCCACTCACCCACCCCGCGGCTCAGTTCCTTGCGCGGGAAGCTGCGCGACCCGTCCGGCGATCGCGGTTCGAAATTGTCCAGCTTCGAGTTGCCGACGGGGAAGATGTCGCCATTGGTGGTGAACCAGCCGTCGGGTTTGCCGCCGCTCTGTTTGCGGAACCACTCGCGATAGCCGTGATCCAGCATCTGGATCTCGATACCGTAGCGCGGCAGCCGATCGGGAGGCAGGCCCTCGAGCGCCTTCATCGGCACCCAGGCGAATACGCCGGAATTGCCGGCCGACTTCATGTGCCGCCACTCGATCACGAGTTCGAAGTTGAGGAACTGATCGCGCGTGCGCATCACGCCGATCGGCACGCCCGTCGACTTCAGGAGGTCGCCCTCCCACTTCCACGTGTCGGGATACCCGTTCACAGGTGCGAAGTCGTCGGGGCCGAGCGTGCGCCATCCCGGCCCCGTGCCGTCGATGAACGCGCGCGGTGTCGTGGAGGGTGTCTGACCGGCGAGCCCGACTGGCAGCGAGCCCGCCAGCAGCAGGGCGGCAAGGGAAAGAAGGAGGGGCGGCGTGCGCATGATGAGCGACGGTACGGTGCGCGGGACATTCAGTCAATGCCGCGATGCCGCGATGCCGGAAATGCCGAGGATGCCGAATGCCGAATGACGGAAACGCCGGCCAGTGCTGGTGTGGTCTGTTCCGTGAGCCGTGAGCCGTGAGCCGTGAGCCGTGAGTCGTGAGTCGCCCCTGTCCCCTGCGAGCTCAGGACAGAATCGCCGTCTCGCCGATCGCGCGCAGTGCGAGTCGATCGTGTTCCTTCGCGAGCATCGCTTCCACGCGTTCCAGTGGTTCGTTCACGGGTTCGCGACTCAGCTTGAACGACAGGTGATGGATGGGCACGAACAGGCGGGCGCCGGCGGCGTCGGCCATCTGCACCGCCTGTTCGGGCGTGCAGTGATTGCTGAGCCACGGGTTGTACGCACCGATGGGCATGACGGCGGCATCGAAGGGGCCATGGCGTCTGTGCGCGCGGAAGGCCGGGGTCTCCGCGGTATCTCCACCGAGGATCAGGCGCCGGCCCTCGCGCTCGACGATGAAGCCGGTGTACCCGCGCCAGGTGTCGCGCTGGACGCGGGCGCCCCAGTGGCGGACCTCGATCGCGCGGACGAGCGCGTCACCGCGCGGCGTACGTACGCGGACCGTCTCGTCCCAGCGCAGTTCGTGGATGCCGGCCGTGTCACGGCGTGGGAGAAGGTCGGCAGTGCCGTGGGCCATCACCACCACCGGCTTGCCCGGCACGGCGGCGAGCGACGGCGTGTCGAGGTGATCGAAGTGCGCATGGGTGACCAGGAGCAGGTCCACGTCCGGGACGGCACCCGGTGCGAGCGCGCACGCCGACAGGCGAAGCGGACCGAGCGTGCCGACGCCGATGGCCATGCCGATCCTGTTGAAGAACGTCGGGTCCGTGAGGATGCGCAGCCCGTAGAAGTCGATGAGCACGGTGGCGTGCCCGAGCCATGCGAGCGTGATGGCGTTGGGGTTCCACGTCGCCGGCGTCGGCGTGAACGCGGCGGGAGGCACGTCCTGCCCGATTTCGGCGATCCGGCCCCTGATGAACCGGGCCGCCCAGGACTCGGAGAGGCTCGCCCAGGCCGCGGTCCCCGTCGTGGCGGCAAGACCCGTGGCGAGAAAGGCTCGTCTGGTGCGGCGCATCAGGACTACTGACGCCGCCAGAGGACGGCGCGTTCCGTCCGCCGGGTGTCCGAGGACGCCGATCGTCGGTGATGCGCGATACACTGCGGAAATCCTCGATTCAGAGAGCTGGCCCGCGAATTGAATAATCACGGGCAGGAGCGTCCCATGATGTCCAGACAAGTGGTCACCGTAGCAGTACTC
>CAYRAE010000619.1:0-2055 GCA_964422175.1 uncultured Luteitalea sp.
CGCGAAGGTTGATCGCGGGTGGCGCGCCGAAGCCTCGGCGAAGGCGGGCCCACCCTCTCCGTTATCTCTGAATAATTGATTCAAAGCAGGATGGGCAGAATGCCTCGTCTCCGCCCTCGATGTGTCCCGATCGTGCTGCTGCTCGCCTGCATTTCGGCTGACTGGCCGCAGGCACAGTCAGCTCCGCCGCAGGGCGGGACGGAATCGTGCTTCTTACTCCATGAACTCGGGGTTGGTGAGGTCAGCCGGGGCCCGACGGAGGCCTGCCGAAGTCGAGTCACTCCGGCCTCGACGTTCAAAGTGCCGCACGCGCTTGCCGCCCTCGACGCCGGCGTGCTCAGCGGCCCGGACGATGTCCTGGCCTTTGACGGGAGCGGGCCGTGGCCGGAGTCGTCGCGACGAGATCACACGCTGGCGTCGGCCGTTCGACACTCGGTCGTCTGGTACTTCCAAAGCCTGGCGACGAAACTCGGTCCCGCGCGAGAACAGGAGTACGTCCGCAGGTTGGCATTCGGAAACATGGACAGCAGCAGCGGACTGACCACGTTCTGGATCGGGGGGTCCCTGCTGATCGCTCCGGAAGAACAGCTGGCGTTCTGGATCAAGCTGTACGAGAACACGCTCCCGATCACACCGGCTGCCGTAGCGGCGGTGAAAGCCATCCTCGTCGAACCCTCCGGCAAGGTGGTGAACGCGGCCGGCGAGCAACCCTTCGGGCCGCCCTGGCCGCCGAGCACCATCGTCAGTGCCAAACCTGGTGCGGCAACCGACAGGTCCGGGCGTGGTGTCAAGTGGCTGGTCGGGCACGTGGCCACGAACGGGAGAGCGTTCATTTTCGTGAGTTGCGTCATCGGGCCGCCAGGCAGCCTTGACGCCAATGCTGCCATCGACCTGGCATCGCGCTCGCTTCGAGCCTCGAACGTGCTGTGATTCGATTCAGCTACTTCGACGCCCCAGAGCTCTCGTGGGTCATGGCGGCAATGACGTCGACCGTGCAACTGGCCTACTGCCGCTTCTGACCGACCATTCGGACCAGCCGCGTCACCTGCGGGTCCCACTCGGACGTGCCGTCCACGTCTTCGAAGCGCACGATGCGGAGGTCGTCGCCGTAGACGTGGAGAAGTTCCGCCGGGTCCAGGTCCACGGGCTTTCGGAGTGCGGCGGTGCGATCGGAGGCAAACGTTTCAATGACCAGGAGGCCGCCCGGCTTCAACGACCGCTTCACGCGCGTGGCAAACGGGGCGTCGCCGACCAGCGCCGGGCCGTAGGTGATGACGATCAGGTCCCACCGGGCGTCCCCGTAGTCGAAGGTGGAGGCATCCTCCCTGAGTGCGTGCAGCGACACACCGCCTCGGGTCGCCTGCCCGCGTGCAGCGGCGAGACCCTCTTCCGACAAGTCGATGCCGGTCACGTCCCAGCCCTTGAGCGCGAGAAACACGGCATTGCGTCCCTGTCCCATGCCGACGTCGAGCGCGCGTCCCGGCTGGCGGCCCTCGATGGCGGACACCACGAGTGCCGTGGGTTCGGTGCGGAAGGTCGCGCCGGGCGTTGTGTACAGACGGTCGAAGATCAGGCGCCAGGCCTCGGGGCGGTCGCGCATCAGCGCAAGCACCCGGGCCATGGTGGGCGGGACCATGGGCGGGGCGGTGCCTGTCTCCACGAGATGCCTGGCGTAGAGATCGAGGTAGCTCGCCACCTGTGTCGTGCGCGGCGCCGTGGCCAGCCAGGTGACGAAGTCGGTCCACAGATGGTCGTCGTCTGGCGCCGGGGGCGCCTGTGCGGACGATGAGAGGAGGGAAGCGAACAGGAGAGTGACCGTCAGGACGGCGACGCGATGGATCACGTAACACCTCAGGCTGTGACGGGTCCCGGGGTGCCAGATGGCACGCGCCGGCGGGGCGGCGTCGATGCGTCGAGTCTATCGCGATCCACGTCATCGGACGAGTGGAGCTCGTGGTTGACGAATACCGTGATGTCCGATCCCACGGCCTGGTCCAGGCTGGCGTAGGTACGCAGCGGTGTCATCGGGACGAACGGTGCCAGGCGCTCTCTGGC
>CAYRAE010000620.1:0-2052 GCA_964422175.1 uncultured Luteitalea sp.
TCCTGCTGTGGGTGTACGTGACGGCGATCGTGCTGCTCTACGGCGTGGAAGTGACCGTGGCGTACGCGAAGATCCGCCGCGTGTGGAGAGCGGATCGCCATGCGCCCGTGGGTCAGGCCGATGCTGGCACGAGCACCTGAGGCCTGACGCCGTCCATCTTCTGCGCGTCGGCGGTGACCGCGTCGGCCGCGGCACGCGCGTGGCCCTCGAGCGTCATCACGACGATCGATCCACCGAAGCCGCCGCCCGTGATGCGCGCCCCGAGTACGCCCGGCTGCGCGCGCGCGCACGCCACCATCCTGTCGATCTCGGGAATCGAGACGTCGTAGTCGTCGCGGAGTGAGGCGTGCGACGCGTCCATGAGCGCGCCGAATCGCGCGACGTCGCGCCGGCGCAGGGCGTCGACGGCATCGATCACGCGGGCGTTCTCCGACACGATGTGACGGGCGCGCCTGCGGAGGACGTCGGGCAGCGCGTCGAGTGCGGCGCGATGGTCCTCGGTGAAGTCGCGCAGCTGGTCGAGTTGCAGCGCACGCGTGGCGGCGTCGCATTCCTCGCGCCGCGTGCGATACCCACCCGTGGCGTGACTGTGACTCACGCCGGAATTGATCACGGCGAATTCGACCAACGACGGGATCCTGACGCGCTCCCATGAGAGATCGCGCGTGTCGAGGAACAACGCGTGTCCCTCCATGCCGAGCGAGCACGCGATGGGATCCATCACGCCGATCGGCACGCCGATGAAGTCCGTCTCGATGCGGCGTGCCAGCCCGGCGAGCGCCGCGTCGTCGAACGTGAGCCCGAACAGGTCGCGCAGCGCACGCAGCGTGGCGACGGTGAGCGACGCGCTCGACGACAGGCCGCTGCCGAGCGGGACCTCCGACCTGATGACGGCATCGAATCCGCCGAGGTCGTGGCCGGCCGCGCGCAGCACCGCCGTGGCCCCCTGGATGTAGTCCATCCAGCCATTGACGCGCCGCTCTTCGCCGACGACGTACGAGACCTGACGGTCGTCGTGCGGCATCGATGCGCTCCACAGCTTCGCGGTCGTGTGCTTGTTGGCGGCGACGGCGACGATGGTCGTCTGCGGGATGACCGTCGGCAGCACGAAGCCGCCGGAGTAGTCGGTGTGTTCACCGATCAGATTGACGCGGCCGGGCGCCTCACCCGTACACACCCGGCGGTGGCCGAGGTGCCTGATGATGTCGTGCTGCGGGATGACGGTCACTGGCCGAACGTGCCGCCGGCTCAGGAGGCCGGCTGGAGGTTACCGAGGGCCTTCAGGATCGCCGCGGCGAAGTGCGGCACATCGTCGGCCTTGCGGGCCGTAATCACGCCGTTGTCTTCGACGACGGGACGGTCGACGTAGCGGCCGCCGGCGTTCTTGATGTCGATGGCGATGGACGGCCAGCAGGTGATGGTGCGGCCGGCGACGGCCTTGACCGAGATGAGCAGCTGTGCGCCGCGATCGATCGCGGCGACAGGCTTGTTGGCGGCGAGCATGTCTCGCACCAGGTCGGTCATCGCATGACGCATCCGCATCCGATCCGGCGCATAGCCGCCCGGAATCAGCACCGCGTCGAACTCCCGCGCGTGCGCCTTCCCGGCGGCGAGCTCGACGACCACCTCCATCGACTTGCGTCCACGGTGGGTGCGTCCCGCGATCGGGCCGACGATGACGACGGTGACGCCCGCGGACCTGAGCAGGTCGCTCGTCGCGGCGACGTCGGCGTCCTCGAAGTCGTCCTCGATCAGCAGGGCCACCCGCTTGGGGTGTTCGGTACTCACACGGCTCTCCGACTGGCGATAGTACAACACGGCATAAGATGGGCTGATGGCCAACCGCCTGGCGGGTGAGAGCAGCCCGTACCTCCTGCAGCACGCGAGCAACCCCGTCGACTGGTATCCCTGGGGGCCCGAGGCCTTCGCCCGGGCGCGCGAAGAGCACAAGCCCATCTTCCTGTCGGTGGGCTACAGCACGTGTCACTGGTGCCACGTGATGGAGCACGAGTCGTTCGAGCGGCAGGACGTGGCCGACGTGCTCAACGCGCA
>CAYRAE010000621.1:0-2051 GCA_964422175.1 uncultured Luteitalea sp.
CCACGCCTGTGACGCGCGACCCTGCGGGGATCACCGTCTCGCCGCCCACGTTCACATTCGCCGCCACGCGTGCGGTGACGCGATCCTCGACCCTGCTGGTGTCGGACGCGACGTCGCTCTGCAGGGTGAGGCGCAGGTCCGTGTTCGCCGGAACCGTGACGAGCCTTGCGGGAGGTGGCGCCGGTTCGGCTGCGATGTCCGGCGCGGGCGCAGGCGCCGGCTCGGGTGCCGCTGGCTCGGGTGCCGCCGGTGCAGGGCTGGCGGCCGGCGCGGCTGGTGCCGCCGGGACTGGCGCCGAACGAGTCCCGACAGGGGGCGCCGCCGTTGGCGGGACCGGCGGCGCTGGCGCGGGGGCAGCGGGGTCCGCGGGCAGGGGGGCGCCGGGTGGCAGTGGCGCTTCCACCGATGGCGTTGCGGGGGCTGCCGGTTCGGCTGGCGGTGCCTCCGGCGCTCTGTTGCACGCCAACGTCGTCACCAGCAGGACTACCGGACCCATCACGCGCAGAGCTGCGTGCATCACGTTTCTCCTCTCGACGAGCGCCGCGGGCCGGCCTCATCCATACGGGACGGCACGTCACACGACACCCAGTAAGGACGGTGCGCCTGTACGGGCGGTCGGCGAAATAGGCTGCGTAAGACGGTATACTGATTTGTCATGATCAACGTCACCGCCATCGCTGCCGAGAAGATCGAGGAACTGCTCGCGGAAGAGGGCAAGCCGAGCGCCGGCCTGCGCGTGTTCGTGCAGGGCGGCGGGTGCTCGGGCTTCCAGTACGGCCTGATGATCGAAGACGGCGCGCCCACGGCCGACGTCGACAAGATCGTCGAGTCCAACGGCGTGCGCCTGTTCGTGGATCCCATCAGCGTGCGCTACCTGAAGGGGGCCGAGGTGGACTTCGTGGACAACCTCTCCGGTGGAGGCTTCACGATCAAGAACCCGAACGCCAAGTCCACCTGCGGCTGCGGCTCGTCGTTCTCGGTCTGACCCATCGCCGCCGCGGGCGGCCTGGACGAAGCGGCGCGGGTCGTGTGAGCCCGTGCGAGCGTCAACCATGACAGAGCAGTCAACGACAGCAGCCTATATCGACAGCCTGCGCCCGCCGGGCAGCAAACGGTCGAGCAAGCGCGATCGGATCGTCGACGTGTTCCTGCGTCAGGACGGTCACCTGACGGCCGACGACCTCGTGGACCTGATCCGCAAGGAAGACCAGCGAATCAGCCGGGCCACCGTGTACCGCACGCTCGCCTGGATGGAGGCCGCCGGCATCGCCAGGAAGGTCGACTTCGGCGAAGGCCGCTTCCGGTTCGAGCACAGCTATCGCCACCCGCGCCACTTCCATCTGATCTGCAAGAACTGCAATCAGTCGATGGAGTTCCTCAGCTCCGACATCGAACAGATGATCGAGGAGGTCGCTGACGCGCGCGCCTTCACCGTCTCGCAGGTGGTGGTGCAGTTGTACGGTACGTGCGAGGCCTGCCGCACCGGCCGCACGCCGGCGCGACGGCTGGCGTCCACCGAATCGCTGTTCGCACGTGACGCGCTGCGGATTGCCATCGCCACCGAGCGCTCGGGCCGGGAGTTCTACCTGCGCGCCGCCGCGATGACCAACGACGCGCGTGCCAGGGCCATCTTCGAGCAGTTGTCGACCGACGAGGACGACCACCTGGATCGGCTCGAGCGCCGCTATCGTGAGCTGCTCGCCGCCGAGCCGGATCTCGAGGAGCAGCCGCAGTTCCTCTTCTTCAGGGGCGCCGCGAACGGACTGTTCTCGGCCGGTGTCGACGCGCTGCGCAACGTGACGAGCGACAAGGATGCGCTGATGATCGGCATCAAGTGCGAGCGCGGCTCCCATCGCTTCTTCAAGCGGTACGGAGAGAAGTTCGAGGATTCCGAAGGCAAGCGCATCTTCCTCGAGTTTGCCGACGAAGAACGCGACCACCTCGAGCTGTTGATTCGCGAGTACCGCATTCTCACGCGCAAGGACAAGGGCAAGGACGCGAGCAAGGCCAGGGGCAAGGCCGGCGCGTGACGGCGCCGGGCCCCGTCGTCC
>CAYRAE010000622.1:0-2051 GCA_964422175.1 uncultured Luteitalea sp.
CGTCGTGCCCGATGTCGTCGAGACGCCCGACGAACGGGCTCACGAAGTAGGCGCCCACCTTCGCGGCGATCAGCGCCTGCGCCGCCGAGAACACGAGCGTCACGTTGACGCGGGTGCCCTCCTCGGTGAGTGTCTTGCACGCCTGCACGCCCGCCGGCGTGAACGGCACCTTCACCACGATGTGTTCGGAGATCTCGCGCAGTTCGCGGCCTTCCCGCAGCATGCCTTCGAGATCGGTGGCCACCACTTCCCCGCTCACGGGCCCCTGCACGAGATCGCAGATCTCCCGGAGGATCTCGCGCGAGTCGCGCGTCTCCTTCGCCATGAGCGACGGGTTGGTGGTGACGCCGTCAACGATGCCGAGCGCGTGCAGGCGCGTGATCTCGGCGATGTTCCCTGTATCGACGAAGAATTTCATGTGTGCCTCCCGGCCGGACTCGGAGAGCCGGCCCTACCGTCATTGTCCCGTCACCGGGCTTCGCAATTCGCCGATGCCTTCCACGCGCACGACGAACTCGTCGCCGGCCGCGAGCGGGCCGATCCCCGCAGGCGTGCCCGTCGAGACGATGTCGCCTGGCAGCAGCGTCATGATGCGCGAGATGTACGCGATGAGCGTGGCGACGGGGAAGATCAACTCGCGCGTGCTCGACTGCTGGCGCACCTCTCCGTTGAGCAGGCCTTCGATCGCGAGCGCGTCGGGATCGAGTCCCGTCGCGATGCACGGACCGAGCGGCGCGAACGTGTCGAAGCCCTTCGCGCGCGTGTAGCGCCCGTCCTTCTTCTGGAGCTCGCGCGCCGTCACGTCGTTCATGCACGTGAGGCCGAGGACGTGCGACAGCGCGTCGGCTTCCGACACGCGCGTGGCACGGCGGCCGATCACGACCGCGACCTCCGACTCGTAGTCCACACGGCCCACGCCATCGGGGATCACGATCGGCTGCCCGGGATCGACGATCGCCGTCGAGGGCTTGAGGAAGATGAGCGGCTCGGCCGGCAGCGGCTTGCCCTGCTCGGCCGCGTGGTCCTTGTAGTTCAGGCCGATGCACACGATCTTCGACGGGACGACTGGTGCGAGCACCGACGCCGGGGCCTCGACCTCCGCACCGGCACTCCACGTGCCGAACAGATCGCCGTCGAGCGCGCGGTAGGCGCCCTGCTCTTCGACCACGTACCCCGTCGGTGTCCTGAAAATCCTCTCCACTGATGCTTCTCCCCTCAACGGTCGGGCCCTGTGGGCCGACCTCATCGCCGCTACCTGGCGCTCTCGCGCACCCGATTGCTCTCGGGGCTCGCGTTGGCCGGCGTCGATCTGTCCACGGCCACCACGGCGTACGTGTACACCACGCCGGGCTGCGCGGTCGTGTCCCTGTATGTCGCCTCGACGATTGGCGACTCCGTGATCGGGCGCAGCGCTTCCCCCTCGACGCCGCGCAGCACCAGATAGCCTGCCAGATCGGGCGCCGTCACGGGTTCCCAGATGAGCGACACGCCGCCGCCACTGCCGACGGCCACGAGTCCCGTGGGTGCGGGCGGCGGATACGTGTCGGCCGCGGTGACGCACGTCGGTGGCGAGAGCGGACTCTCGATCGCGATCGCCCCACGCTGCTCCACGCTGCGCACGGCGTAGCAGCGCGGCACACCGAACGCGATGCGCGAGTCGACGAACGTCGTGTCCTCGATCGGCTCGACGCTGATCGGCGTCGGTGGTGGCGCCCCGGTCGTGTCGGGCGGAGGCACCTCGTACACGCGGAACGTGTGCGCCGGCCCGTAGGTCACGATCGGACGCGCCGGCAGTCGCGCGTCCATGTCCTTGGCCGCCATCGCCGCGCCGTACGACGCGGCCGTCACCGTGGCCTGGATCGGACGCTGCAACCCTGGCGGGATCGTCCACGCGATCGTGAAAGCCGTGGCGTCGTGAGTCACGCTGGGCGCGGGTGGCGCGGGCGGCGCGGGCCCGAGGGGGACCGCAAGCGCCGTCGACTGCGTGCCGGGCACGCCACGCGTCGAGTACGGCAGCGCGATGTAGTGGCGTGCCGCACTCGTGTCGGGCA
>CAYRAE010000623.1:0-2043 GCA_964422175.1 uncultured Luteitalea sp.
GCTTCGCGGAACCGGCACCGTCATGGGGCACGATGCTGCGCGAGGCCAGCAATCCGTTCACGTTGCGCCACGCGCCATGGCTGCTCGCACCGGCGGTTGCCATTGCGATCGTCACGCTTGCAGTCAATCTCATCGCCGGCCACCGGGCATCGCGCGGTAGGGTCGGCCCTCCGGGCCCGACCGTCCCCGCCTGACGAACGGATTGGAATCCCGTTCGCTCCATCTCGTGTTCGGATACAGAACCACGTGGTCCGATCGCTAGAATGAGCGCGGAGGCATCTGATGACATCGCGTCTTGTCGTGCTGCTGGCCGGCGTGCTCGCACTGGCCGGCTTCACCAGCCAAACGCCGCGCGAGTTGCGTGTGCTCACCTTCAACATCCATCACGCCGAGGGCATGGACGGCCGGCTCGACGTCGAGCGCATCGCGCAGGTCATCCGCGACTCGAAGGCCGACATCGTCGGTCTGCAGGAAGTGGACCGCGGCGTCGAGCGGACGGGACGACGGGATCTTCTGAAGGAGATCGCGGACCTCACGGGGATGCGGTTCTCGTTCGGCAAGAATCTCGACCACCAGGGCGGCGAGTACGGCAATGCATTCCTCACGTCTCACCCCATCGTCTCGGAGGGCAACAAGCCGCTGCCCAACGCCAACAACGTGGAGCCGCGCGGCGTCCTGCAGACGGTGATCGATGTCGCGGGCACGAAAGTACTCGTGCTCACGACGCACCTCGATTTCAGCAGGGATGAGCGCGACCGCGTGGCCAGTGCCGACGCGATGCTCGCGATGGCGGAGGCGTTCGGGAGCGGTCCCGTGATCGCGATGGGCGATTTCAACGATTCACCGGATCGCACTCCGTGGAAGCGTCTCACCAGCGGGTTCACCGACGTGTGGACGGCCGTCGGACAAGGGGACGGCTTCACGATCCCCGTCGAGACACCGCGCCGCCGCATCGACTGGATCCTCGTCCGCGGCCTCACGCCCGTCCGGGCGGAAGTGCTGAGAACCGACGCATCCGACCATCTCCCCGTCGTCGCAACGGTGACGCTCCCGTGAGGAGGACGTCCCAGAGTTTCCTTGCCTAGAAGGAAACATCTGGTCGGAACTGTCCCTCTGCGGAGGGAACCATGAGCGCATCCCGACCGAGGTTCAGGACGTTCGAATCGCCGCAAGGGTGGAGCGAATTGACATGACAACGGGCGCGCGACTACGCTTGTGCGGTCATGGCGTTCGTCGGCCAGCAGCAGCACCATCATCACCACCATGCCCACCGCCGTGGGACCGGTGATGGTCTGCGCGCCTGCTGACGCGAATTTCGCGACAACCAACAGCACGCCCCAAACGCAGCCTCGCTGGTCGATCCGGCGGGGCTTTTGTGTGTTTGGGGATAGACGGATCGGGCACCGGGCACCGGGCACCGGGCACCGGGCACCGGGCACCGGGCACCGGGCACCGAAACGAGAATAGGTCTCGCAGGGACGCAGGCGCCGGACGAGTGGATGCAGGAAGACGAGCGGGACCGCAAGACCGTACGCCTTTGGCCTTTCGCCGTAAGCCGTAAGCCGTAAGCCGTAAGCCGTAAGGACACACGATGGATTTCGAGAAGTTTCACGGGCTGGTGCCCGCCGTGGTGCAGGACGATGCGAGCAATGAAGTGCTGATGGTGGGCTTCATGAACGACGCCGCGCTGCAGCGGACGCGGGAGACGGGCTTCGTCACCTTCTTCAGCCGCACGCGCAACACGCTCTGGACCAAGGGCGAGACGTCGGGCAACAGGCTCAAGGTGGTCCGCCTGCTCACCGACTGCGACAACGACACGGTGCTCGCGCGCGTCGAGCGGCAGGGCGACGGTCTCGTGTGCCACACGGGCACCGTCAGCTGCTTCAACGAGGAGATCTCCTGACATGTCCGACTCCGCTCAGCGCACGCTTCGGCTCGGCATCCCGAAGGGCTCGCTGCAGGACTCCACCGTGCAGCTCTTCGCGCGCGCCGGCTGGAACATCTACGTCAGCTCGCGCTCGTACTTCCCCGGCACCGACGATC
>CAYRAE010000624.1:0-2040 GCA_964422175.1 uncultured Luteitalea sp.
CGGCGTTGGGCCTTCGCCGTCAGCCCGTGGCTCCGACGTACACGGGCGACGGGACCGACGCGCGCGCGCCGGTGTCGGTAAGCACACCATTACGTGGATCGATCCGGAATGCGCTGATCGAATCCGATTCCTGGTTGGCCGCGAACAGGAACGTGCCGGCGGCATCGATCGAGAAATGGCGCGGCGTGCGGCCGCCCGTGGGATGGATGCGGATCGGGACGAGCGCGGTGCCGGCATCGATCCCGAACGCCGCGATGCTGTCGTGGCCGCGGTTGGATCCGTACACGAACGCCCCCGACGGATGGATGGCGACTTCCGCCGTCGTGTTCTCGCCGCGCCAGCCGCCGGGCAGTGTCGACTGTTCGGATCGCCAGGCGAGTGCGCCCGTCTCCTCGTCCCACACGTACGCGACGACGGTCGAATCCAGTTCGTTGATGACCACGACCGTCCGCCCGTCGGGATGGAAGGCGAGGTGCCGCGGCCCCGCGCCGGGACGTGCCTGCGTGACTGACGCAGGTGGCGTGACCACCCTGCCCCCGTCGGTGCGATAGCTCACGATGGCGTCGGTACCGAGGTCGATCGCGATGACGAACCTCCCGCCCGGCGATGGCTCCATCGCATGGACGTGCGGGCGCCTCTGGCGCGTGGGGTGAGGTCCCCTGCCGACGTGCTCGATGACGCCCAGTCGTGAGCTGATGCGGCCGACGGCGTCCAGATCGAACGCCGCCAGACTGCCCGCGTGATAGTTGGCCACCCACGCGCGCGCGCCGTCGGCAGCGATCGATACATGACACGCGCCCGCGCCTCCCGTGCCGACGACATCCATCGCCTTCAGCGCACCATCGTCGCCGATGCGGTACGACAGCAGCCCGCCTGCTCGCTCGGGGCCGATCGTGTCGGTCTCGCACACCGCATACAGCACCGGCAGGGCGGGATGCCGCGCGAAGAAGCTCGGATTGACGGCCTCTGCAAGAAGACGAGGCGCCGAGAATCGCTCCGCAACCGTGTCGAACTCGACGAGGTAAATCCCCCGACTCTCACCGTCGGTGTAGGTGCCGACGTACAGCGGCAGGCGCGCAGCACTGACCATGCGCCACAGCGTAGCTGCGCCGCACGCGAGGAATGACAGCGCTCTCGACATGATCCACGTCGCGAGTCCAGCCGATTGGACAGCGCGACAGCACGCCGCGGCGGTGCCGGCGCCGTGTACCGCGGCGACGGGCTAGACTCGTCGCATCGTGCGTCCATCGACACTCGATCCAGCCGCGATCGACTTCGCCCGTCCGGGCAAGCATCACTACAGGGCCGCCTTCCATCTCGACGGGAGTTGGGGCTATTCCCTCGTCCCGATCACCGTCATCAACGGCCTGCGCCAGTCCTCGCGCCACGTGACCGGCGTGGCGGTGTTCGCCGGCACGCACGGCAACGAATACGAAGGACAGATCGCCGTCAAGCGCCTGTGCCGCGATCTCGATCCCGCCGAGATGTCGGGCCGCGTCATCCTGATGCCGCAACTGAGCGAGCGCGCGTGCGCCGCACACACGCGCTCGGCACCGGACGATGGGGTGAACATGAATCGGGCGTTCCCTGGCGATGCGCGGGGGACGCTGTCGAAGCGCATCGCGCACTTCGTCACGCAGCGCGTCTTCCCTCACGCCGGCATCGTCATCGACCTGCACGCCGGCGGACGTGAAGCCTCCTTCCCGATCTGCACGTCGCTGCACCCGATCGCGGATCCCGTGCGACAGGCCGAGACGATCGCCATCGCGGGCCTCTTCGACACGCCGTTCGTGTACCTCTACGCGCGCTCGATGGCGTCGGGAGGGACGGCCATCTGTACATCGCCGAACGCGACAGCCACGTGGTGCGCAAGGTGGAAGCGGGTACGGGACGCATCTCCACGATCGCGGGCACCGGCACGCCCGGCTTCAGCGGTGACGGCGGCGCAGCAGCCCAGGCGCAACTGCGCAGTCCGCACAGCATCGCGGTCGGCCCTGGTGGACGCCTGTACATCTGCGACATCGGCAACCATCGCATTCG
>CAYRAE010000625.1:0-2037 GCA_964422175.1 uncultured Luteitalea sp.
AAGCCGTAAGCCGTAAGCCGTAAGCCGTAAGCCGCCTACATCTCTGAGCCCCCATGCCCCGTCACATCGTCACCGGTTCGATCGCCTACGACTACTTGATGACCTTTCCGGGCGCGTTCACGGAGTTGCTCCTGCCGGAGCACCTGCAGCGCCTGAGTCTCAGCTTCCTCGTCGACGAGATGGAGAAGCGGCGCGGAGGGTGCGCGCCGAACATCGCGTACACGCTGGCGCTGCTCGGCGAACGGCCCGTGCTGATGGCCACCGCGGGCCAGGACTTCAGCGACTACCGGTCGTGGCTCGAGGCGGCCAACGTCGACACGTCGCTCGTCCACGACGTGGGTGACAAGTTCACGGCGTCGTTCTTCTGCAGCACCGACACGCAGAACAACCAGATCGCGTCGTTCTACGCCGGTGCGATGGCCGATGCCGATCAGTTGTCGTTCCGGACGGCGGGCGGCGCGGATCTCGTCATCATCTCGCCCAACGATCCGAAGGCGATGGTGCAGTACGCCGAGGAGTGCCGCGCGCTCGGCCTCCGCTACATCTTCGATCCGGGCCAGCAGTGCGCGCGTCTCGAAGGCCCCGAACTGGCCGCGGGCCTGGTGGGTGCCAACATCGTCATCTGCAATGACTACGAGTACGAGTTGATCCGCGAGAAGACCGCGCTCGACGTCGACGCGCTGCTCGAGAAGTCCGAAGCGGTCATCGTCACGAAAGGCGAACACGGGTCGTCGATTCACGTGTCCGGGCGCCGCATCGACGTGCCGGCGGCACCGGAACGCCGCATCGCCGATCCGACGGGCGTGGGCGATGCGTATCGCGGCGGTCTGATGAAGGGACTCGCGCTCGGCGCCGACTGGGAGACGTGCGGGCGCCTCGGCAGCGTCGCGGCGACGTACGCGCTCGAGCACGTGGGCGGCCAGAGCCATGCGTACAGCCTCGACGAGTTCCGCGAGCGCTACACCGACGCGTTCGGGAGTGATTGCCCGTTCTGAGATGCCCCCCACCAGGTGGAGGCCAGGGATGTCACCCTCTGGCTCGTCCGGGATGACGCAGGCGTGGTGGCTGCGCACCTGTCTCACGATGGCGGCTGTCCTCTGGGCCGTGACCATCGTGGTGACGCCCGCATTGCGGCATGCGTCAGCGGAACGTGACCCTTCGCGCGGCAGGCTGCTGGTGGCCGCTGTCGTCCACGGCATCGGTGCCCACATCTGCCACCAGCGCCCCGATCGAACGTTTCGCGTGCGCGGTTCGCTCATGCCCGTCTGTGGCCGCTGCGCGGGCCTGTACGTCGCCGGGGCGATCGGCCTGCTGGCCGGCGGCGTGTGGCGCCGCCCGCATCGTGCCGCCACACACACGTCCCGGGCGCTGCTTGCCGCGGCAGCGGTGCCCACGCTCGCCACATGGACGATGGAAGTGGCGGGTGTGTGGAATCCGGGGACGCCGCTGCGTGCGCTGGCGGCCCTCCCGCTCGGCGCCGCCGCGGGCTGGGTGTGCGCGCGTGCCTTGCTACACTACGACCCGATGTCCGCGCGTCAGGCCTCCTCGTCCACCACACTCCCGCCGCTGCCGTTGTGCGCGATCGGGTGGCTCGTGCCGGGAGCGGCACACATGCTGCTCGGTCGTCGCGAGAAGGGTGTCATTTTCCTCGTGGTGCTCGTCGCGCTCTTTGCCGCCGGTGTCGCGCTCGAAGGCCGCATCTTCCCGATCGAGCCGCGTGAGCCGCTCGTGGCGCTGGCCGCGCTCGCGGACCTGGGGATTGGCGCGCCGTACTTCGTGGCCTGGGCGCTCGGCCTCGGCTCCGGGACCGTCGTGGCCGCGAGCTACGAGTACGCGAACACGTACCTGATCGTCGCGGGCCTGCTGAACGCGCTCGTGGTACTCGACGCGTACGACATCGCGATCGGACGTAAGGCCTGATGACCAGCCACTTCCTCCTGCTCGTGTTCTTCGCCGTGTGCGTGGCCACGGTGATGGCCGTTCTCCAGAAGGACGACCGTGCCGGCCAGGTGCGCCTCGCGCTCTACATCGCCGGCG
>CAYRAE010000626.1:0-2032 GCA_964422175.1 uncultured Luteitalea sp.
AAGCCGTAAGCCCAGAGCCGCACGTTCCTGTTTATGATGGTCCGTGCCTACTCGCGCTGATGCCGCTCCTCACCTGCGGGCGAGGGAGAACCGGTTCCGGCTCGTCTTCCTGGTGATCCTCGTCTTCGGGATCACCGCGATCTTCATCGGGATGATCAGTTCGTTCCTGATGACGATCCTGCTCGCGGCGATCTTCGCGGGGCTGGGGTATCCGCTGTTCGCCGCGCTGGTCGTGCGGCTGCGCGGCAGGCGCGCGCTCGCGGCGCTGGCCACGCTCTTCATCGGCGTGCTGGCCGTCGTCGTGCCGCTCGGAGTCGTGGCGTGGCTCGTCACGCTGCAGGCGATTCGACTCAGCGAGAACGTACGACCGTGGATCGAGCGCGTGTCCTCGCAACCGACGTCGCTCGCACCGATTGTCGATCGCTTGCCGTTCGCCGAACACCTCGCCCCCTATCGCGATCAGCTGTTGCAGAAAGCGGCGGAGGTCCTGAGTGGGCTCGGCGGCGCCACTGTCGCCACGCTCTCGAGCACGACCCTCAGCGGCCTGCAGCTGGTCTTCAACACCGCCATCATGGCGTACACGATCTTCTTCCTGCTGCTCGACGGCCCGCAGATCCTGACGACGCTGCGCCGCTTCCTGCCGCTCGGCGAGCACGAGCGCGACCTGCTGCTCGACAAGTTCGTGTCCGTCGCGCGTGCGACGCTGAAGGGCACGCTCGTCATCGGCGTGGTGCAGGGCACGCTCGGCGGCCTGGCGTTCTGGGTGGCCGGCATCGAGCACGCGGCGTTCTGGGGTGCGGTGATGGTGGTGCTGTCGGTGATTCCGGTGCTCGGCGGCGCCCTCGTGTGGGTGCCTGCCTGCATCATCCTCGGGCTCACGGGACAGTGGATGACGGCGGTGCTGCTCGCTCTCTTCTGCAGCCTGGTCGTGGGGTCGGTCGACAACGTGCTGCGCCCCCGCCTCGTCGGGCGCGACACGGAGATGCACGACCTGATGATCCTTTTCTCGACGCTCGGCGGCATCATCGCCTTCGGCGCGATCGGCTTCATCATCGGCCCCATCATCGCCGCCCTGTTCCAGACCGCCTGGGAGCTGTTCGGCGAAGCCTTCTCGGATCACCTCCCGCCATCGGAGGGCGTGGTGGACATTACCAATGCCGAGAATGCCGAGAATGCCGAGAATGCGGAGAACGCCGGGGCGTCATGAAGACTGCAAAATTTCACGATTTCAGAATTGCTTACCTTCGGTAGCGCTCCGGAGCGCGGCGGTGGTGAGTCAATCATGAAATTCTGAAATTCTGCAGCGTGACGGTGAACACCGCGCCGCTGCCGTCCGTGCGATTGCCGGCGCTCACCTGGCCGCCGTGGAGTTCGACCAGGTGCCTGACGATCGAGAGACCGAGACCGGTGCCACCCGACTCGCGTGAGCGGGCCTTGTCCACGCGATAGAACCGTTCGAACACGCGCGAGAGCTCGGCGTCGGGGATCCCGTGCCCCGTGTCGGCGACCGAGAGGCGCACGCGGTTGCCGTCCGACGAGGCGCTCAGATCGATTCGGCTGCCTTCGGGCGTGTACGCGCTCGCGTTCTCGACGAGGTTGCGGAGCACGTCGTGCAGCTTGGCGGGGTCCACGCGGATGGTCAGCGCCGGCGGCGTCACGTGGATGTGGACCGACTGGCCGCGCGCGGCGGTGATCGGCTGCAGATCCGCCGTCACGGCCTGGAACAGCCCCTCGACCGAGACATCGGCGAGTTCCAGCGGTTCCTGCCCCGCATCGAGGCGCGCGAGACGCAGGAGATCCTGGACCAATCGCTCCATGCGCGTCGAATGCCGCGCGATGATCTCGAGGAACCGCACCGTCTCGGGCGATTGCGTCGGGCCGTCGAGCAGCGCCTCGACGTAGCCGCGGATCGCCGTGAGCGGCGTGCGGAGCTCGTGCGAGACGTTGGCGACGAAGTCGCGGCGGATGCGATCCGCACGGCGGAGGTCGGTGATGTCGTGCAGCACGAGCACCACGGCGCGGCTGCCCGGCG
>CAYRAE010000627.1:0-858 GCA_964422175.1 uncultured Luteitalea sp.
CGATGCTGGTCAACGCGTCGGCGATGGGGATGATGTCGATGATGGGCGGCGGCGACGACAAGGACGCGGCCAAGAAGATCGACCCCGCCGCGATGTTCTCGAAGGAGAAACTCGCCGCCGAGGCGGCCAAGCTCGGCGAGGGCGTGACGTTCGTGTCGAGCGAGCCCGCCACGTCAGGCGAGATGTCCGGCGTCAAGGCCATCTACGCATTCAAGGACTTCAACGCGCTCAGGATGACGACATCGCTGCCCGACATGGAGAAGGTCGGCGGCAGCGACGTCTCGAGCAAGGGCGAACGTCTGCCCATGGTCCTCACGCGCAGCGGCGACACGGCCCTCATCACGCTCGACCTGCTCGATCAGCTGGGGAAGGCCGACGCGAAGAAGTCGGGGGAGGCCAAGGCCGAGGGCAAGCAGGAAATGCCCAAGGAGATGATGGCCATGTTCGCTCCCATGTTCAAGGACATGCGCGTGGCGATCTCCGTCGAGCCCGTGGGCACGCTCGTGCGCACCAACGCCACGCACGTCCAGGGCAAGCGCGTGACGCTGCTCGACGTCGCCTTCGGCGAACTCTTCGCAGACCCGCAGGGCATGGAGAAGCTCGAAGCGCTCGGCGATTCGCCGTCGATCGATCAGCTCCGCACGGCCCTCAAGGGCATGAAGGGGATCAAGATCAACGACGTCGAGAAGCTCGAGGTCGAATTCAAGTAGACAGGGCGGGCCGGACACATCCGGCCCCTGCGACCTCCATGGCGCGGCCGTTCACACCAGGGCGCTCGGGAGGTACCGGGGTGGACGACGAGCCTTGGTGCGCTGTTCGTACGCGTAAGCGATCCCGAGCAGCGTGCCTTCGGACCAG
>CAYRAE010000627.1:868-2024 GCA_964422175.1 uncultured Luteitalea sp.
ATGGGACCGGCCTGGTCCCATGAACGACACGCCGATGGGCAGGCCGCGGATGTGGCTGCACGGCACGGTGATGTTCGGATAGCCGGACACGGCAGCGGGCCCGGAACTCCCACCGGTGCCCGCGTCGCCGTTCACCAGATCGATCAACCACGCCGGGCCGCCGCTCGGCGCCATCACGGCATCGAGACGCGACGCGGCGAACACGCGATCGAGGCCCTCGGTGCGTGAGAGACGCGCGGCCGTCGCCTTCGCCGTCAGGTAGGCCTTCTCGGTGAGCGGCCCCTTCGCCTGCGCCGCGATGAGCGTCTCCTGACGGAAGTACGGCATCTCTTCGGCCGCGTGCGCTTCGTTGAACGCGATGACGTCGGCGAGCGTCTTCATCGGCGCGCCGGGCCCGAGCGACGCCAGGTACGCGTCGACGCCCGCCTTGAACTCGTAGAGCATCACCTGGAATTCGGCCGCGCCGAACTTGCCGCGCGTCGACAGCTCTGTCTTGTCCACCACCGTCGCGCCGCCGTCTTCGAGCACCTTGATGACGTCTTCCATCGCCGCGCCCACGCGTGCGTCGGATCCGAAGAACTCGCGCATCACGCCGATGCGCTTGCCGCGCAGCGCGTCCATCTGGAGGAACGCCATGTAGTCGTCGGCGCGGCGCTGCCCCCTGGTCGCGGGATCGCGCGGGTCTGGTCCGGCAAGGACCTGGAGCAACGCGGCCGCGTCGGATACGGTACGCGTCATCGGGCCTGCCGTATCCTGCGTCGCCGAGATCGGGATGATGCCGCTCCGGCTCACGAGGCCGACCGTCGGCTTGAGGCCCACGAGACCGTTGCGTCCCGATGGACAGATGATCGAACCATCTGTCTCGGTCCCCACCGCCACGGCACACAGGCTCGCCGCGGCGGCCGCGCCGGATCCCGAACTCGATCCACAGGCGTTGCGATCGAGCGCGTAGGGATTGCGCGTCAGGCCGCCACGACCGCTCCAGCCGCTCGTCGACTTGCTCGATCGGAAGTTGGCCCACTCGCTCAGGTTGGTCTTGCCGAGCAGCACGGCACCTGCGTCGCGCAATCGCGTCACGAGCCCCGCATCGGCCAGCGGCTTTGCGTCCACCAGCGCCAGCGATCCCGCCGTCGTCTTCATCGCGTCGGCGGTGTCG
>CAYRAE010000628.1:0-2019 GCA_964422175.1 uncultured Luteitalea sp.
ACGCCAGGTTGAGCAGCGCCTGCCGCACCATGGCACGGTCGACCTGGATGGCGATACGCTCGGGCGCCGTCATTTCGACGGCGATCCCCTGCTGCTCGGCCTGCGGACGCACCACGTCGACGATGTCCTGGAGCAGGACCGCGATGTCCACCGGCTCGAGCTGCAGCTCCTCGGGCCGGCTGAACCGCAGGAATCCCTGCACTACGTGGTCGAGGCGCCGAATCTCCTCGCCGATGATCGACACGTGGCTCATGAGCCCTTCGGCCGGCGGCGCGGCGACCGCGCCGCCCCCTCCCCCACCGCTGCCCGCGGCCACGGCCTGCCGTCTCCCGAGCTTCTGCCGCAGAAGCTCGAGGTGGATGGTCATGGCGTTGAGCGGGTTCTTCACCTCGTGCGCCACGCCCGCCAGCAGCCGGTTCAGCGACGCCAGCTTCCGCGAGTACCGGAGCATGGTCTGGAGCTGCGAGAGCGCGCCGACGTTGCGCGCCACCAGCATCACGCCGACGAACCCGCGCGTCTGATCGGCCACCGGATGGGCCATCAACTGCTGCTGGCTGCGCGCCTCGCCCACGGCCGCGGGAAGATCCGCGATGACGGGACCGCGAGACGCCTTCACGGCCAGTGCACGCTCGACGAGGCTCCGGCACGGATGCGCCTCCGGTGCCGCCGCCGCAAACGGCGCACCGACTTCCAGCGCCGGCAACAGCGCCTTCATCGCCGCGTTGGCGAACACGACGTCGCCGCTCGGGCCGACGATAGCGACAGCATCTTCGAGACGCTCGACGACGGATTCGGCACGGCGCGCCTGCTCGACCAGCTGCGACCTGATCGTGGACACCGACTGGCTCAACGCGTTGAACGACGTCCCGAGATCCTTGAAGTCGTCGTCCGGCAAGTCGAGCCTGACGTCTTCCTCTCCCTGACCGAGACGCGCGATGCCGCTCTGCAGCACGTGGATCGGCCGCAGGAAGCGGCGCGCCATGAGCCACGACACGGCGGTGGCCAGCAGAATCGCGGCCACAGAGACCCCCGCGATCGGCGCCAGCGTGTCCTCGAGGCCGTCCCAGATGAGCACCGTCGACACGCCGATGCGGATGGATCCGAACCGCTCGTCGCCGAGCAGCAGCGGCTGCGTCACCTCGTAACTGCGCTGATCCCACACGCCGCGCAGCTGGGTGAACGGGCCCTCCTGCAGCAGGTGTTCGAGAGACGGCTGCACGGGCACCACGGTGCCCTCGAGCGTCGGCGAGCTGTGGACGAGCGCCACGTCGCGAACGTCGGTGATCGTCGCGTACGTGACGTTCTGCGCAAAGCCGATCGCGGAGGTGAGGATGTCGCGCAGGCCGGGATCGGCCTGCAGATCCGCGGCTGCCGTCTCGCGGCTGCGCACGAGCGTGAAGGCGCGCTGGTACGTCGCGTTGGCGAGCATGCGCCCGCGCACCTCGCTCTCGGCGAGCAGCGTCTGCGCGTTGGCGGCCAGGTACACCACGCTCATCGTCACGACGGTCATCGCGACGATGCAGGTGACGCCGAGCGCTTGCCGGGTCTGGTAGCTCAGACGCATGCGCCGCGCGCGGTCAGTCGACGGACTGGTCGCGCCCCTTCATGCGGTTCAACTTGTTGTGCAGCGTCTTCAGGCTGATGCCGAGCAGTTCGGCGGCCCGCGTCTTGTTCTGGCCGGTGTGCGCCAGCGTGATCTCGATGAGGCGCATCTCGGCCTCGTCCACTGTCGTACCGGGGCTCAGCGTGATCTGGTGACGTTCGCTGGTCCGCGTCTGCGGCATCGAGAGCTCGGGCGGCAGTTGCGCGGCTTCGATGAACTCGCCCGGCGTGAGGATCGTGGCGCGCTCGATGACATTGCGCAGTTCACGGATGTTGCCCGGCCAGTGGTACTGCTCGAGGAGCGCCAGCGCCTCCTGCGACACGCCCCGCACCTCGCGGCCGTTGCGCGTGTTGAACTCGCTGATGAACGACTGCACCAGCAGCGGGATGTCCTCGCGGCGCGCGCGCAGCGGCGGC
>CAYRAE010000629.1:0-2014 GCA_964422175.1 uncultured Luteitalea sp.
CATCGATCGCGGTGCTGCTCATCGCGACGATCGGCGTGCCGTTCCTGACGCTCGCGAGTACCAGTCCCCTGCTCCAGCGATGGCATTCCGCGGGTGTGTTCACCAGACGCGCGGACGCATCGACAGGCGGCGACCGCACGGGCTCACCCTATCGCTGGTACGCCGCCTCGAATGCCGGATCCCTCGTGGGCCTGCTCTCCTATCCCCTCATCGTCGAGCCGAATCTCGACCTGCTCCGCCAGGGCCACTGGTGGTCGCTCGGGTACGCGGCGTTCGCCGTGGCCATGCTGGCGTGCGCGTGGATGGCGGGGACGGGTCCGGGTTCCGGGCACCGGGCACCGGGGGCCGGGACGCAGCCGGGCAGCGGCAGCGAGGCGGGTTCGCAGGGTGGCGGCGCGGCGATGGCGCTGGCCGCGTGGCTGGCGGCCGTGCCGGCGGCGTTGCTGCAGGCGACGACGACGCTGCTCACGCAGGACATCGCGGCGGTGCCCTTCCTCTGGATGATGCCGCTGGCTGTGTATCTGCTCACGTTCATCGTGGCGTTCGAGCGCCCAGCGGTGTGCCCGCGCGCGCCGCTGGGCATCGCGCTGGCCATCGGTGGTCTCCTGTCGATCTGGCGAGGACCGGCAGGTGTGGCGCTGGCCCTCGCGCTGGCAACCCTCGCACTCGCGGGACTGGCGCTGCACGGTGAACTCGCACGCCGGGCACCACCGGCAAACGGGCTCACGCGGTACTACCTCGCAGTCGCGGCAGGCGGCGCTGGCGGCAGCGCGCTGGTGGCGTTCGGCGCACCGCTCACGTTCGTCCGCGTCATCGAGTATCCCGTGACCCTCGTGATGGCGCTCGTCACACTCGCCCTCGTCGTGTGGGGCGACAAGCACAGGTCATCGCACCCGCAGAAACAGCGCCTGCTTGCGCAAGGATTGATGCTGGCAGCGCTGGTGCTCACTGCCGCGACAGACATCGAGTCCCGACTGGTCGCCATGCAGACGACGCACGCGTCTCGCAGCTTCTTCGGCACCATCCGCGTGCGCGATCTCGGTACCCCCGACGGTGCTCGCATACGACACCTGATCCACGGCACGACCCTGCACGGCATACAGGTGGCGGACGAAGGTCGCAGGCTGGAACCCACGGCCTACTTCACGCCCACGAGCGGGATCGGGCGCGCGATGACGGCCCTGCGCGCGCAGCCGCGTCCGATACGTGCGGTCGTCGTGGGCCTCGGCATCGGGACGCTGGCGGCGTACGGTCGAGACGGTGACCACTTCACGTTCATCGAGATCGACCCGCAGGTCGCCGCGTTGTCGACGGGAACGCATCCGTTCTTCACGTTCCTGCGCGATGGACCCGCGACAATCGACGTGGTCGTGGGAGACGGGCGGCTCGTGCTCGAGCGGCAACCGCCCGCGAGCGCCGACATCGTTGTCGCCGATGCATTCAGCAGCGATGCGGTGCCGGTTCACCTGATCACGGTCGAGGCACTCGGGCAGTACGAGCGACACCTGCGGGACGGGCAGGGTCTCATCGCCCTCAACGTCTCGAATCGCTACCTCGATCTCGTCGACGTCGCCATTGCCGCCGCACACGCACGCGGGCTGACAGCCGTGCACATCGACGACAACGCCACGACGCCCACGAGCCGCTCGTCGACCTGGATCCTGTTGGCTCGCGATCCCACCCGCGTCGCGCCATTCGGTCCGCCCGCTGCCTCCCATGCCCGCCCCTGGACCGACACCTGGAGCGCCCCCTGGCAGGCGAGGAAGCGGTGATCTGAAATGCCGGAATGCTGCGATGCCGGGAATGAAGCCTTCATCCGCGGATGTGCGACGTCATCTGCAGGTCAGCGTTCCCGACATTCGGCCTCGCTGCATCGCGGCATTACTCGCGCTACCCTATCCGCGATGCTGACTGCTCCCGAATCGCTCGAAGGCTGGTGCCTGCTGCACCAGATGTTCCGTGTCAACTGGTCGTCCCTGCTGGAAGCGACGCCTCACGACTGCGCCACGCTGGC
>CAYRAE010000630.1:0-2014 GCA_964422175.1 uncultured Luteitalea sp.
GTGGAGAAGGTCGACTCGGTGTACATGGACGCCATCGACTACTCGCCGATCAAGTAGCAACGCTCCGCATTCTCGTCGGAGTACGCACGGGCGTCCCGTTCAGGGACGCCCGTCGTCGTTGCGTGCAGTCACGTCAGGGCCGCGGCCAGAGCGAGACCAGTACATGAGGCCCGGTCGGCAGCTCGATGATGGCAGGCGCGTCGGTAGTCGCCTCGATCATCAGCGTCCGGACGACTCTGCCATCCTCCAGCGTCTCCACCCGGCCCAGCAGAGATGTTCGATTTCGTATGGCGAGTCGGGCTCCCTCTTCCGCATCGCGCGCGTACACCACGAACGCCTCATCCGACGACCATATCTGTGTCCACGCGACGCTCCACGCGCCGCGCATGGAGGCGGGCGCTGACTCTTGCTCGCCGCTTCCCACGTGCCTGATGCGAGACGCGAGCCAGCGCGCGGGATCGCTGCTGCGCCACGTGCGGTCGCTGACGACGGGTTCGTAGTGCGGCTGAGGCCCAAGCACCGTGAACGTGCCCGCGATGCCGTCTGCGTAGCAGTACGCTCCGGGGGCCTCGCATGACGATGGAGAGGGGAACGATGGCGGACAATGGGACGGCCAGCGTCCCTCGAAGAGGAGCACCTTTTCGCATCCCGGCGTGGCGGTGGGCACGATTCCGGGTTCGCGATGCGACGTCCTCTCGGCGAACGCCTCCACACGTGGCATCGTCCATGACGGATGGTGCGTCCACAGCCACGTTGCCAGTGGTGTGGGATAGCGATAGCTCTCGGGTCGGGACGGTGGGAAGCCGATCGCGGTCCACACGGCAGTGACGACGGCCACGAGCATGCCGCTCGCCCGTGCGATTCGGTGGCGCGATCGGTCGAGTGCCAGCAGCCACGGGAGTGTCAGCGGTACGAGCCAGAAGACGTAGCGCGAGAGGTCGGGATTGCCCCCCTGATTCATGTTGGGTTGCTGACTGATCACCAGCAGCAGCGCCACGGCGGTCAGCGCGGCGGGCGGCGCCACTGCCTCGCGCCAGGCGCGACGCTGCAGGAGCGCCACCATCACGACGAGAGCGAGGAGCGGGAACCTGACGAGCACGCCCATGTTGACGTCTGTCAGCGGGAAGAGTAGCGACGTCAGCGATGGCCACGACGCGACGGTGTAGCTCGTGAGCGGCGACAGGCGGTCGAGACGCGACAGGTAGTAGAGCGGCGCACTGGCCGCGCACGCCGCGCCAGCCGCGGCGGCAACCTGCCACCGCCTCGAGGCCACGCGCCCAGGGTCCTGAACGAGCGCACAGACGCCGAAGATGGCGCAACCCACCAGCAACGCCGGGTTCTGGCCGGCGCCGAGGCCGAGCAGGACGAGGCTGGCTGGATGGGGCCACAGCAACGCCGCGCCGCCGAGGACGCACGCGATCAACAGGTCGGCCAGCGGCTTGTCGATCCACCAGACGATCGGGCTCACGAAGAGCGTCAGCGTCCACGGTCCTGCGTCACGTCGCGCCGCGAGCCAGAGCAACCACGCCATCATGGATGCGTTGAGCCCGACGAGACCCCATGGATCACTTGCGCCGGCCAGCCGGGCGATCCAGACGAAGGGGACCGACAGCAGGGGATACAGCCACATGTGTGGCATGTCCCATCGGTCGTCGCGGCCCCGCAATTCCGGCAGTCGACGCGTCCGAAGCTCGTACCCGGCATCGGAGCCGTCCCAGGCGCGCGTGAACGCCTCCATCTCCGCGGCGGTCATCGCGGGTGACTTCCCGCTGGCGAGTTGACCGGCCATGGCGACGTACTCGCTCGCGTCTCCGACGTGTCGAGGTTGCGCCAGCAGGCACATGGCCGCCAGCCATACGATCGCGATCAGCACGATGCTGCGGCGCACCGGCGCATTGTAGTTGGGGCGCGTGCGCCGCCAAATGACACCCGGTATGCTTGGGGCGATGCGGTCGCAGGCCCGGCTGTCCCGGCGCCCCTGGCCGCGCCCACGACCATGACCAAGACCCGCACA
>CAYRAE010000631.1:0-2011 GCA_964422175.1 uncultured Luteitalea sp.
CGATCTTCTTGGGCGATGACGCAGCACTCATGACCGCCCAGTATAGGGGCAAGTGACGCACCGCCCTGCCTGTCATCCCGAACAAATCCGTAATCGACGACTGTCGCGAGCTGGGACAGATCGCGCCTCAACAAGACCTTCGGCGCGGCGACATTTGTCCTGCGCAGGCGCGGCATCGACACGATGCGAGATCGGTACTTACGAAATTCGTCCAACTCCAATCAAGTCAAATAGTTACGTCGTTCGTCGAGGTGCTTGATTTGCGAGGCGAACTGGTCACAATGGCTGAGGCGGCTCGTGCCGCCGACCGCCATGTCCAGTGTCCTGATCGTCGACGATGAAGCGGAGAGCCGTGCGCGCCTGCGGACGTGGCTGCAGGCGGAGGGGCACGTGGTCACCGAGGCCGCCAACGGCCTCGATGCGCTCGAGCGGGCGCGCCGGCAGCCGCCCGATCTCGTCGTCTCCGACATCCTGATGCCGCAGATGGACGGCTTCGCGCTGTGCCGCGCCACGCGATCCGATCCGGTCCTCGCTCGCGCGCCGTTCGTCTTCTACACGGGCACCTGCACCACGGCGGAGGACGTCGCCCGCGCCACACGGCTCGGCGCATCACGGTTCCTCGTCAAGTCGATGGCTGCCGAGGAGATCATCCGCGCCATCACGGAGACGCTGCGGGAGGACGCCGCGGCGCCGCGCGACCCCGGCGCCGAGCGTCTCGACGAGACCGAGTCGTGGCGCCTCTACAACGAGGCGCTGATCGCGTCGCTGGAGCGACGCAACCTCGAGCTGGTGGACGAGGTGTGCTCGTTGAAGGGCCTGTTACGCGTGCTCGATCACGTACCGTCGCTCGTGAGCGTGACGGACACGTACGGGCGCATCGAGTTCGTGAACCGGCGCTTCGAAGAGGTCACCGGGTACTCGACAGACGATGTGCGCGGACAGACGCATGCCGTGCTGCGCACGCGTCATGCCGCGGCCGGCCAGGCCTTCGAGATTCGCGCCGCGCTGCTCGCCGGTCAGACGTGGCGCGGCGCGTTCGAGCACCGGCGCCGCGACGGGTCGCCGTTCTTCGAACGTGCGGCCATCCTGCCCGTGTTCGGCGCGCGTGGCGCCGTCACGCACTTCGTCCGCGTGTCGGAGGACGTCACCGCGGACAAGGCGCGCGCCGACGCCAGCGCGACGCGCGAGGCGCGTCAACGGCACGAGCGCTTCCAGTCGGCGGGACGCCTGGCCGGCGGCGTCGCGCACGACTTCAACGATCTGCTCACGGTGGTGGTCGGCCACGCGCACCTGCTGCTCGGGCAGTTGCCGCCGAGCGATCCGCTGCGTGAGGACGTCGAGGCCATCCTCGACGCCGCCACGCGTGGCGCCGGCATCACGCAACAGCTCCTCACGTTCGCGCAGCGCGACGTCGTGAACCCGCTCGTCCTGGATCCGGCGCACGCGATCGCCGCGCTCGCGCGCACGCTGCAGCGCCTGGCGGGCGACGAGATCAGGCTCGGGTTCTCGCTGGGACCCGACATCTGGCCCGTGCTGATCGATCCGGCGCCGTTCGACAGGATGATCCTGGAGCTGGTCACGAACGCGCGCGACGCGATCCGCGGGAGCGGCGCGATCGATCTCTCGTTGCGTAACGTGTCGCTCACGGCTCCCGACGCGGCGGCGCACGGCGGATTGCGCGCGGGTGCGTACGTGGCGCTGCGCGTGAGCGATACGGGACCAGGGATTCCGGAATCGCGACTGCCACACGTCTTCGAGCCGTTCTTCACGAGCGACGTGCCGGGACGCCACGCCGGGCTCGGCCTGGCGAGCGTGGTCGGCACCGTGGAGCAGGCGGGCGGTCACATCGAAGTGGAGCGCACGGGCGAGGACGGAACGACGTTCCTGGTCCTCCTGCCGCGTACGTCGGAGACGGCCGCCACGGCCACCGACACGCCTGCCGGCGCACTCGATGGCTCGGAGCGCATCCTGCTCGTCGAGGACGAGCCAGCCGTGCTCGAACTCGTGCGGC
>CAYRAE010000632.1:0-2011 GCA_964422175.1 uncultured Luteitalea sp.
GCGGGCCAGCCATGACCGATCCCACGATCACCAGCCGCCGACACCCGCTCGTCGCGCGGTGTCGAGACGCCGCAGACGGCCATGCCGGCGAGCACCTGCTCGAAGGTCCGCACCTGGTGAGCGACGCCCTTGCCGCGGCGCTCCCGCTGGCCTTCGTGCTGGTCGCGGAAGGTGCCGACGCACGACAGGAGATCGCGGCGATCGTCGACCGTGCACGAGTGGCCGGCTGCCTGGTCCACCGTGTCACGCCTGCCGTGCTCGACGCCGCGAGTCCCACGCGCGCGCCGGCCGGTGTCCTCGCACTCGCCACACTGCGCGCGCGCGACATACGGGACCTGGTCCTCCCTGCTCCCGCGCTCGTCACCGTGGCTGTCGACGTGCAGGATCCCGGCAACCTCGGCACCCTCGTCCGCAGTACGGAAGCCGCAGGCGGGACGGGCCTCGTCGCGGCCGGTCACAGCGCGCATCCCTTCGGCTGGAAAGCGCTGCGCGGTTCGATGGGCAGCGCGCTTCGCCTGCCCATCGCGCGCACGACCGACACGCACGGCGCGCTCACCGCATTGCGCGACGCCGGGCTGCGTCTCGTCGCACTGGCCGCCGATGCGCCCACGTCGCTGGACGATGCGGACCTGAGTGGACCGGTGGCGGTGCTCGCAGGTTCCGAAGGAGCGGGGTTGTCGACGCCGGTCGCAGCGCTGTGCGACGTGCGCGTACGCATCCCGATGCACGCGGGCGTGGAGTCGCTCAACGTCGGCGTCGCGGCGAGTCTGGTCCTCTTCGACGTCACTCGCCGCCGGCGGTCACATCAGGAGTCCACGCGTGAGTGAGCCCACGTTGTTCGAATCCGCGGGCGATGCGCCGGACACGCCGCGACAGGCGGGACATGTGCCCCTCGCCGACAGGATGCGTCCGCGGACCATCGACGAGATCGTCGGCCAGGATCAGATACTCGCGCCAGGCCGGCCGCTGCGCGAGGCGATCGATCGCGACGTCCTGCAATCGGTCATCCTCTGGGGTCCGCCCGGAACTGGTAAGACGACGCTTGCGAGAGCGATCGCGCAGGCGACCGAGGCACGCTACGTGGCGTTCAGTGCCGTGCTGTCAGGCGTGAAGGACGTCAAGGAAGTCATGACGGCCGCCGCGTACGCGCGACGGCGCGACGGCACGCGCACCGTCGTCTTCGTCGACGAGATCCATCGCTTCAACAGGGCGCAGCAGGACGCGTTCCTTCCTCACGTCGAAGCCGGCGACATCGTCCTGATTGGCGCGACGACAGAGAATCCGTCGTTCGAGGTGAACGCGGCGCTGCTGTCGCGATCGAAGGTGTTCGTGCTCCAGCCGCTGACGCCCGACGCGGTGGTGACGATCCTCGATCGCGCGCTGCGCGATGACGAGCGCGGGCTCGGCACGGCGGGCATCGAGGTCGAGGAGGGTGTGCTGCAGGCGATCGCGGTCCATGCCAACGGCGACGCGCGCAGCGCGCTCAACCTGCTCGAACTGGCGGCAAGCGTGGTGCCCGACACGCAGCCGCGCGTGCTGGAGCGCGCGCTCCTCGCGCCGCTCGTGGCGCGCCGCGCGCTGCGCTACGACAAGAGCGGCGAGGAGCACTTCAACCTCATCTCGGCCCTGCACAAGTCCCTGCGCAACAGCGACCCCGACGCGGCCGTGTACTGGCTGGCGCGCATGCTCGATGCGGGCGAGGACCTGATGTACGTCGCGCGCCGGCTCGTACGGTTCGCGTCGGAGGACGTGGGCAACGCCGATCCGCAGGCGCTGGTCGTGACGGTCGCCGCGCAGCAGGCCGCGCATTTTCTCGGCCTGCCCGAGGCCAACACGGCACTCGCGCAGGCCGCGGTGTATCTCGCGACGGCCCCGAAGAGCAACGCCGTCCATGCCGCCTACAACGAGGCCGCCGAGTCGGCGCGCCGCGACGAGGCCGAGCCCGTCCCGCTCCATCTGCGCAACGCGCCCACGCGCCTGATGAAGCAGCTGGACTACGGCAAGGGCTACG
>CAYRAE010000633.1:0-2010 GCA_964422175.1 uncultured Luteitalea sp.
ATGCCGCGATGCCGGGATGCCGGGAATGCGGGAACCAATGCCGAATGCCGAATGCTGAATGACGACAACGTCGGTGCGGCCACGATCCGGCGCCCGCTGCCCGCTGCCCGGTGCCCGGTGCCCGGTGCCCGGCGTCCGGTGCCCGGCGGCATCCGCTACGTCGTCGGCGGGAGCAGTCCGTGTTTCGAGGCGTACTGGTAGAGCGCGATCTCGATCAGGTTGAACAGGGCGTGTGACACGGCGGGGGCGACCATGCTGCGACGGGCAAGGTACAAGAGGCCCCAGAACAGCCCGAGTGCGCCGGTGATGAGGGCCGCGTCGAAGCCCTGCGTGAGATGCCCCAGGCCGAAGGCGACGCTGAAGATCGCCAGACCGACCGCCGCGCCTCCGAGGTCCCTGTCGAAGCGGTGCAGGATGAACGCGCGTTGCACTTCCTCACGCACGCCACCGGCCAGCACGACGACGACGGCGAAGATCGCCACGCGCGAGGGCGAGGTCAGCATGGCCTGGAGGGGGTTCTGCGGCACGTTGTGCAGCCATGGCGCCACGAACTGGACGAGCGCGCCGAGCGCGACCACCAAGATGAACACGAACGGCAGCCACGTCAGCCCGCCCCGGACCTCGGTCCAGAACGGCCCGCGTCCGAGCAGCACCTCGCGCGGGCTCTCTCCGCCGAGTCTCAGGAAGAACGTCGCCAGCACGACGATGGCGCACGTGTCCAGGAGCGACACGGCCACCACGAACGAGAAGGGCAGGACGCCATCGGTGGCGGGGCGTGCGCCGAGCGCGATGAGCAGGCCCCCGATGAGGATCTGGGTCGGCAGGCCCGAACACAGGAGCACTTCGAGCAGCGACAGTGCCCGCGACCGCCGCGGCAGGGCCGGCAGGCTGGACTCCAACGGCCGAGTCGCCTCGTCGAGCGTGTCGGGAACTGTCACCGTGTAGATGTTACGCTGTGGGACGATGCCCAGCCAGATCGCGTCTTCATCACCGCAGTCGGCAGATCCGGTCCAGGACCAGGCGTCCGGCGAGCGAATCCTCGTGGTCGAGGACGATCGCGCCGCGCGAATCGGCCTGACGGAATTGATTCGCGCCTGGGGATACGTGGCCGAGGACGCCGCCGACGGCGAGGAAGCTCTCCAGAAGATCACCACGTTCCGTCCCGGCATCGTGCTCACGGACCTGGTGATGCCGCGCATGGACGGTCTCGGCCTGCTGCGGGCGCTGCAGGACCAGCTCACGGACCTGTGCATCGTGATCCTCACCGCGCAGGGCACCGTCGAGACCGCCGTGGAGGCCATCCGCGACGGCGCGTACGACTACCTCACCAAACCCGTCGATCCGCACCGCCTGCAGATCCTGCTCGCCAAGGCCGTCGAGCGGCAGGAGACGCGACGCGAGGTGCGCGTCCTGCGGCGCCAGCTCCGCGACCAGGGCAGCTTCGGTCGCATCATCGGCAACACGCCGGCCATCAGGAAGCTGTATCGCACGATCGAACAGGCTGCGCCGACGTCGGCCTCCGTGCTGATCTGGGGTGAATCGGGGACGGGCAAGGAGCTGGTGGCCCAGACGATCCACCAGTTGAGCGACCGCATCCACCAGCCGTACATCGCCATCAACTGCGCCGCGATTCCGGAGACGCTGCTCGAGAGCGAGATCTTCGGGCACGAGAAGGGTGCGTTCACGGGCGCCGTGGAGCGGCGTCTCGGCTGCTTCGAGCTCGCGCATCGCGGCACGCTCTTCCTCGACGAGATCGCCGAGATGGTGCCCGTCACGCAGGTGAAGCTCCTGCGCGTGCTCCAGGAGCGCACGTTCCGCCGCCTCGGCGGACGGACCGAGCAGAACGTCGACGTCCGCATCATCGCCGCGACAAACGTCAACCCGCTCGACGCGGTCCAGCGCGGCAAGCTGCGCGAGGACCTCTATTACCGGCTCAACGTGTTCTCGATCGAGCTGCCGCCGCTGCGCGCGCGCCGCGAGGACATCCCGCTGCTGGTGCAGTCGTTCATC
>CAYRAE010000634.1:0-2006 GCA_964422175.1 uncultured Luteitalea sp.
TCTGAATGCCTCTGGCGTCGCTGCCGGCCGCCGGTTCGGTGAGCCCGAACGTGGCGATTTTCCTGCCCTGCGTCTGCGGCACCAGATAGCGTTGCTTCTGATCGTCGGTGCCCCACGTCAGGAGCGAGAGGCAGTTCAGTCCGACGTGGACGGAGATGATCACGCGCAGCGACGTGTCGACGTACTCCAGTTCCTCGCAGGCCAGCCCGAGGCTGATGTAGTCCATCCCGGCGCCGCCATATTCGGCAGGCAGACAGATCCCGAGCAGGCCGAGGTCGGCCATCTGCGGCAGCACGCGGGGATCGAACCGATGCGCGCGATCGAGTTCCGCGATGTGCGGCGCGACCTCGCGCTCGCCCCATTCACGGACGGTCTGCTCCAGCAGCCGATGTTCGTCTGAGAGATCGAAGTCGAGCATGTGTGTGGGCCGGCGAGGGGGCGGGTCAGGTTCGCGCGGGCTTCTTGCGCAACAGGACTTCCCTGGTCTTGTTCAACAGCAGGAAGCTCTCGGTCACGCTCAGCCCCGTGAAGAGGCGTTCGATATCACGGTTCTGATGCACCGTGCGACGGCCGTGTGCGGCAGGAGACGTGCGATGGCGCAGGTGATCCGCGTCGGCGATCGCGTATCGGGTGTACGTCGGCGCCGGGTTCGCCACGGTGGAGAAGAAACACAGCACGACGCCGCCCGGCTTGAGCCACTTGACGATCTGCGTGGCCAGCACGACGGCCGCCGGCTTCTCGAGGTAGTCGAGCACGTCCCAGCACAGCACGGCGTCGGCGCTCTCGGGTTCGAACGTGAACCGCTGTTCGAGCCATGTCGGCAACGTGTCGAGCGCCTGCTCACGCGTCAGGCGATCGATGTCGGCGTAGAGATCCTCGACGCGAAGCCGGCAGCCGAGTTGCTCTCCGAGGAACGAGACGTTGCTCCCGACCACGGGGCCGAGGTCGAGGACGACGGGCGCGTCGCGGTTGGCCAGCGCCGCGAGCAGTTTCGAGAGGACTTTCGTGCCGACCGGCGGTCCGGCGTCGCGCCCCTCTCCGGTGGGCCCGTCACCACGCTGGGCCCAGCCGAAGAGACGAGAAGTGAGCGAACGCTCGGCGGAATCGGACACGAGGTGAGTGCGACACGCGCGCGACGGAACACCGGAGTGCCCGCATCGCGCGCAGAGAGGAAGGATCAGGCCTTGGCTGCGGGGGCCGCTGCCGCGGCGGCGGGCTTGGTCTCGACCTTCTCGGCCTTGGCGCCGCTGCGATTCATGTCGATGGCGCCGCGGAAGTGCGCGCCTTCGGCGATGGCGACCTTGGGGCTGGTGATGTCGCCATCGACAGATCCGTTGTCGCGGATGTCGACCTTCTCCGAGGCCGTGATGTTGCCGGTGACCTCACCCAGCACGACCACGGCCTTGGCGAAGACCTGCGCCTTGATCTTGGCGTTGGTGCCGATGGTGAGGGTGTTGTTGTTCAGCTCGATCTTGCCCTCGACCTGGCCCTCGATCGTCAGGTCCTCGCTGCCACTGAGCTCACCCTTGATGATGACCGACTTGCCGATGTTCCCCATGCTCATGGGTCCTTTGTCTCCGGAACCCGGTGCTGGCCGGGTGCTGACTGCCGGGCTCACCTCTGCCGCCGAGTGCGACGGAGCGGCTGGGGCCGGCGTGGGTGGCGCAGGCGCAGGCTGCCGCGGCGCGTCATCGCGTTTCCACATGTTGGCGTTCTCCCGATTGGGTCTGAAGGGTGCGTCGACCCACGTCGGGCGGAGTATAGCCACAGCGACAGATCGTGTCTAGGGCCTGCAATTGCTGTGGTTTACGATGGCTCGCGAGTGCTACGATCCTGAACGTGTCCGCCGCGCCAGTTCACGCCGCGCGCGTCTACCTCGACCACAACGCCACCACGCCCGTCGACCCCGCCGCGATTGCGGCCGTGGCCGCGGCCATGCGCGACGAGTTCGGGAACGCGTCGAGCGTTCATCATTTCGGGCAGAAGGCCAAGGGACGTCTCGACGA
>CAYRAE010000635.1:0-2005 GCA_964422175.1 uncultured Luteitalea sp.
CACGCTCATGCTCGCCGTGCCTGAATCGTCGCCGATGCCTGTTTCGATCGACGCCGCACGCCCTTCGAGCAGGCGATCGAGCGCGTCCGGGGCGAGTGCCTGCGTACCGCCGGCACGCATCTGCGAGCCCGTGAGACCTGCGACACCGAACTTGTCAGCAGGCTCCAGCAGCGAACCCGTGCGGATGCGCGCGCTCACGCTGACGAGCGGCAGCTCGTGATCCTCCATCACGAGCACCACGAGACCGTTCGGCAGCACCGTGCGCGTGGGACGCGGCAGCGAGAAGGCCGGCAGCGGCGGGTACTGCAGTTCATCGACGGTGGCGACCTGCGCGTCGGCAGCGAGCGGCAATCCCGCACCGGCCATCAGCGCCACGAGCGCCGTCATGATGCGCGAGCGGATCATCGCGTGCCTCCTGCGGCAGGCGCCGCCTCGTTCTCCAATCGGGCCACCGTCCTGTTTGGCGCCTTGAACACGTCGCCCGCCACACGCCGGATGTCGGCCTTGCTCACGGCGTCGGTGCGCTCGATGTAGCTGAAGATCTCGCGCCAGTCGCCTGTCAATGTCTGATAGGTGACCAGCTGCTCGGCCAATCCGCTGTTGCTGGCGAGGGAGCGGATCAGGTCGGCCTTCGCCCGCGTCTTGAAGCGCGCGAGCTCCTCGTCGGTCACGTCTTCATCGACCATGCGCGCGAGCTCGGCGTGTAATGCCGCCGCCACCGTGTCGTTGGATACGCCGCGCGCGGGTATCGCGAACGCGATGAACAGGTGCGGATACTTCACGCCGGGCAACCCGCTGCCCACCTGCGCCTGCACGGCCACCTTCTGCTTCTCCACGAGCGAGGTGTACAGCCGCGACGTCCTGCCGCGGCCCAGAATCTCTGCAATCGCGTCGTATACGGCGTCATCCTGATGCAACGCCGACGGACGATGGTAGCCCTCCAGATACATCGGCTGCGCCTGCTCGCGCAGCGTGATGGCGATCTCGGCCGTCTGCGGCGGCTCGATGGTCCGCAGCGGCGCGGGCGGGTCGCCCTTCGGCAGCCGGCCGAAGTAGCGCTCCAGTACCGGGATGATCTCGGCCGCCTTCACGTTGCCGACGATCGCCGTGACCATGTTGGCGGGCACGTAGTACTGCCTGGCGAAGGCTTCGGCGTCGGTCATCGTGAAGCGCTGCAGGTCGCTCATGTACCCGACCGTCGGCTGCTTGTAGGGATGCGCGATGAACGCCGTGCCGAGCAGCCGCTCGACGAGGCGCCCTATGGGCTGACTGTCGGTCCGCTGCCGGCGCTCCTCCATGACCACGTCGCGTTCCTTGTAGAACTCGCGGAACACCGGGTGCAGGAAACGCTCCGACTCGAGATACGCGAAGAGCTCGAACTTGTTGACGGGCAGCGAGTAGTAATACGTGGTGGCCTCGGCACTCGTGCTCGCGTTGAGCCCCACCCCGCCTTCCCGTGAGACGGCCTCGTCGAACGCGTTGGGCACGACGAAGGCCTGCGCCGCCTCTTCCTTCTGCTTGAACACCTTCAGGAGTCGCTCCACGTCGCCGGCATCGGGCTTGACCGCCGCTCGCGCACGCTCGTAGGCCTGATAGGCCGCCTCGAGCTCCTCGATCGCCACTTTCTCTTTGGCGTAGTCCGTCGTGCCGAGCCGGGGCGTGCCCTTGAACGCCATGTGCTCGAACATGTGCGCGAGCCCCGTGATCCCGGGCACCTCCTGCGCGGATCCGACGTCCACCCGCGTGGCGAACGAGAACACCGGCGCACCAGGGCGCTCGAGGATCAGGAACGTGTACCCGTTGGCGAGTGTGTGGACCGTGAGGCGCTTCTCGAACGACGCCTGGTCCTGGGCCATCGCGGCCCCGCCGCCAGCCACCGTCAGGGCCACCATCGCGGCGCACAGCACGCGCCAGGCACGCAGGATCGACTGCATCTCGACTCTCCCGTGATGGGGCCGGCACGGCCCCGGCCTATTATGACGGCCAGCCCTCTGCATCAGCCGAC
>CAYRAE010000636.1:0-2004 GCA_964422175.1 uncultured Luteitalea sp.
AGCGACTCCAACGGCAACTCGAGCGGTGCACGAACGACATGAACCACGCCAGGGGTCAGTTGCACCTCATCGCCGGACATGTCGGCACGGAGCGTCTCGCGCAGCAGCAGGAGGCTGTCACACTGGCGACCTCGGAGTTGCGCGAGAGTGAGCTGGCCTACAGGGCAGCACTCAGGCTCCTGCGAGAGATCGAAGCCGCAGAGTCCGAGCGCACCACGCATCTCGGGCGGGTCCTGGCTGGCCCGGTCACTGACGCGTTCCGCACGCTCACCAACGAACGCTACGGGCGGATCTCCTTCGCGCCTGACCTCAGGGCGGAGCACCTCGAAGCAGCGGGTGGGGCGCGATCCCTTGAGCATCTGTCTGTTGGCACGCGCGAGCAGTTGGCAACGCTACTGCGACTCGCCGTGGCCGGCCATCTACAGACCGCGGTGGTACTCGACGATCAGCTGGTGCACAGCGACACCGGACGTCTCGCGTGGTTCAAGGAAGCGCTTCGCACGTCCACCCGGACGTACGACCATCAAGTGGTGGTCTTCACGTGCCGTCCTGGTGACTATCTCGGCGAGCATGACTCCGATGATTCAGTGACCGCGGTGGATCTCGCCGCGTTGATCTCCTGACGACAGCAGGACGCGCATCTCGAGATGACCTTCCTCATCGCCGACACGTTCACCGACAGCCTCGCGCGGCTCACCGGCGACGAGCAGAAGGCCGTCAAGACGACGGCCTTCGACCTGCAGATGGACCCGTCGGCGCCTGGCCTCAGCTTTCACAAGCTGGACAAGGCGCGCGACAAGCGCTTCTGGTCCGTTCGCGTCAACGCCGATGTTCGGCTCATCGTCCATCGCACGGACACGAGCCTGCTCCTCTGCTACGTCGATCACCACGACCGCGCCTACGCGTGGGGCGAGCGGCGCAAGCTGGAGACGCATCCGAGCACCGGCGCCGCGCAGATCGTCGAAATCAGGGAATCTGTCCGCGAGATCGTCGTCCCAACGTACGTTCAGGCGTTCGTGACGGTTGAGGCCCCGGAGCCAGCACCGAAGCCCCTGGCCGGGTGCTCTGACGAAGCGTTGCTCGGATACGGCGTCCCGGCCGAGTGGCTGAAGGACGTGCGCGGAGCCGACGAGGACGGCCTGCTCACGCTGGCTGCATACCTGCCGGCCGAGGCCGCGGAAGCCGTCCTGGAGTTGGCTACCGGCGGCACGCCTGTCGTCGCCAGACCCGAGCCCGTCGCGCCTGGCGTTCCGGCCGATCCCTTCACGCATCCGGACGCTCAGCGCCGGTTCCGCGTCGTGACCAGCGTCGATGAACTGGAACGGGCACTCGACGCACCCTGGGAGAAGTGGACGGTCTTCCTCCATCCCGAGCAGCGTGACCTCGTCACGCGAGACTTCAACGGGCCTGCGCGCGTTGCCGGGTCCGCCGGGACGGGCAAGACCGTCGTGGCCTTACACCGGGCCGTGCATCTGGCTCGGACGATGCCCGAGAGCCGCATCCTCCTTGCGACGTTCTCCGAGCCGCTGGCGCACGCGCTTCGGGCGAGCATCAGACGGCTGATCGGCAACGAGCCGCGGCTGCTCGAACGCACCGAAGTGCACGCCATGAGCAGTCTGGGTGTGCGGCTGCACCAGGCGCAGATCGGTCCGGTGACGCTGGCGTCACGGACCGATGTCGATGCGCTCCTGCGTGAAGCGGCAACGGCCGCTGGTGATCACAAGTTCTCGGTGCTCTTCGTGCGCGCGGAGTGGGACCACGTGGTTGACGCGTGGCAGCTCCGGACATGGGAAGCCTACAGGGACGTCCAGCGCCTCGGTCGCCGAACTCGGCTGCCCGAAGCGCGGCGAGCGGTGCTGTGGTCCATCTACGAGCGGGTGCTCGCCGGCCTGGCCGAGCAGGGGCTCAAGACCGAGGCCGCCGTCTTCCAGGCGCTGGCAGACGCGCAGACGAAGCGGCCTGCGCCAGCCTTCGACGCGGCCGTGATCGACGAGGCGCAGGACG
>CAYRAE010000637.1:0-1989 GCA_964422175.1 uncultured Luteitalea sp.
AGCTGGCCGACCATGCCGCCCTGGAAGTGTCCGGGGAACGTGCAGATGAACTGATACTTGCCCGCGGCAGGCGCCACGAAGTCGACCGTGACGCTCTCACCACCGCCAGCCAGACCCGACGCCACGATGATCTGCGGCTTCGACTTGGCCGACACGTAGTTGGTGTCGCGCGCGGTTGCGCCGGCGGTGGCCACCGCCAGTGCGTCGGTCCCCGCCTTGAGCAGCACGAAGTTGTGCGCCATCGCCATCTTCGGCATGGCACTCGTCGTCTTCAGCGTGACCTTGACCTTGTCACCCGCCTTGACGCGAATGATGGCCGGCGCGAACTTCATGTTGTCGGTGCCGGTGAGCGTGAAGGTCTTGGCGGCGCCAGCCGCAGCCTTGGGGGCTGCCTTGGCTTGAGCGAGGACGAGCGCGGGCGAGAGCGTCAGCGCAACGGTGCACATCATGGCGCACAGAGAGTGACGGGACATCGATACAATCCTTTGGAAGAGGACATGTGGGCGAGCCCAGATGGCGCGCCACACGGGCGGCGGCCGACACGGCACGCCACCGTCCATCGTACTCGAAAAACGGCACGTCGGATGCCGCCAGACGCCGTGACTGGAGAAGTGTCATGAGGAGCATCGTCGCAGTCGTCGTCCTCGCGGGCCTTGCGATCGGCAGTGTGTCGACTGTCGACGCGCAGGGGCAGCGCGACATGGGCGGGATCGTCGGGATCACCGTCTACCAGGACCGCGATTTTCGCGGACGCAACGCCAACTTCCGCGACGATGTGCCGGATCTGCGTGCCTCTGGCATGAACGATCGCATCGTCAGTTTCCAGATCGCCGCGGGCGAGACGTGGGAGGTCTGCGAGCACGAGTTCTACAGGGGACGCTGTCAGGTGTTCTATGGACTCGAACGCGACCTGCGCCAGCGCGGATGGGCGCGCACCATCTCGTCCATGCGACGGGTTGGTGGGAGCGGCGGAGGATGGGGTGGAGGTGGTGGTGTGTATCCGCCGGGGCGTCCGCAACCCCCGATGGGACAGGGTGGCCTGACGCTGTTCGCCAATCGCAACTACGGCGGCGCGAGTCGCACGCTCACGGGACCCGTGGCGGATCTGCGGTCACTCGGTTTCCACGATCAGGCCGAGAGCCTGCGCCTCGCGCCGGGACAGACGTGGGAAGTCTGTCGCGACATCCACTTCCAGGGCTGCTACGCGGTCACCAGCGACTGGCCGGACCTGTCGCGTCTGGGCAACAACCTGCGTAACCAGATCTCTTCGGCGCGCCCTGCTGTGCGGCCTGGTGGCGGCTGGCCTGGTTCGGGGCCATGGCCAGGCCAGGGCACTGGACCGGTGGTCCCGGGTGGAGGGCGCATCGTGCTCTACGCGGGCATGAACTTCTCTGGTCGCTCGCAGCAGCTGCTCGGTACCGACACGAGCATTCGCATGAGCAACGTCCAGAGCGTGCGCGTGTTCGGCGGCAACTGGTACCTCTGCGAGGACGACAACTTCCGCGGCAGGTGTACGACGGTCAGCGGTGAGGTGGCCAACCTGCGATCGATGGGGCTGCCCCGCGTCCGATCGGCACGGCCTGCCGGAGGACCGTACTGACGCGGACGGCTTACGGCTCAGGGAACAGACGGGCGGCCATCCTCTTCCGCTGCTGCGTAGCTGCAGAGGGCAGGCAAGGGCCGCCCCTACGTCAGGCCGGAAGGTAACGAAACAGAAATGTTGTAGGGGCGACGCATGCGTCGCCCCTACTTGACTGTGGTGTAGGCGAACACTGTTTCCGTGAGTTTGCCGTTGGCGTTGCGCGCGACGATGATGTCGAGGGCGTCCGGCGACTTGCGTGTGAAGGTGACACGCGACGGGTTCGGCCCCGTCCCTTCGAAGACCGCCGTCTGTCCTTCGACCTTCACGAGCCTGTGGTTCACCGACTCGGCCTGCGGCTGACGTCCCGCGAGGCCGGGGCCCGGTGCGAAGTGCTTGATGCGCAGCAT
>CAYRAE010000638.1:0-1988 GCA_964422175.1 uncultured Luteitalea sp.
TTATCCGTAAGCCGTAAGCCGTAAGCCGTAAGCCGTAAGCCGTAAGCCGTAAGCCGTCAGCCCGCCCCCTGTCGGCGCTACACTCCTCCGTCATGCGTGACGTAGTGCGTGTGGCAGCGGCGGCGTTGCCGGCTTCTCCTGGCGACACGTCGGGTAATCTCGACACGATTGCCCGCGCGGCGCGGGAGGCGGCTGACGCCGGCGCCGACATCCTGTTGTGCCCCGAGCTGAGCATCACCGGCTTCATAGCCAACCATCCGACCGGCGACCACGCGACGTGGCTGCGCGAGGCGCTGCTCGGCGCGCGACGCATGGCCGAGCCGCTCGACGGTCCGGCCGTCGGTCGCCTGACTGCCATCGCGCGCGACGCGGACATCCTCGTGGCCGCGGGTCTCCTGGAAGACGCGGGAGGTGTCCTGTTCAACACGCACGTCCTGGCCGGTCGCGACGGCGTGCTCGGCTGGTGGCGCAAGATGCACGTCCCGCTGTTCGAGATGCCGTTCTACAACGGCGGCGGCGCGCCAGCCGTGGTCGAGACGCCCCTTGGACGCATCGGCGTCACCGTCTGCATCGACGCGTTCCTGCCCGAATCCGTGCGGCTGCTCGCCATCGAGGGTGCCGAGATCGTGCTGTTCCCGTTTGCCGCCGATCCATCACCGGTCTCGCCCGCGGGATGGTGCGCATGGGCCGGCCCCGTGGTGAAGGCCCGCTGCATGGAGAACGGCGTATTCGGCGTGGCAGCCAACGTACGCGGCGAGGCTCGGTTCGCCGGGCTGTCGCAGCGTTTCGGTGGCGGCGCGCTCATCGTCGGGCCGGCCGGACAGGTGATCGCCAGCCAGGAGCAGGACGCTGGTCCGGCCCTGCTCGTGGCCGACCTGACGCGGGAGGCGCAACTCGACGCGCGTGCGGCGTTCGAGTACACATTCCGCTTCCGTCGTCCCGAACTCTACGAACGGCTCACCCGGCGGTGAGCGCCCCGCCCGGCGCACGAGACGTCGCCTTGCTCGTGTCCGGCCCGCGGACTACACTGAGGGTTCGGTCGCCTCGGGCGATCGCCGGCCGTGGTCGCTCGCACCGCGGTCCGGAGCCTGTGCAACGCCAGACCTCGAACCGCGTCAGGACCGGAAGGTAGCAGCGCTAAGGGGATCCTGCCGTGTGCATGGGGACTCCGGATCGCGGTGGGATCGACCCGGCCATCACTCACCATCGGACTGCCGAGATCAGTGTCACGCCCGTACCAGGTGCTCGCCCGCAAGTGGCGTCCCCAGCGCTTCGATGACGTCATCGGGCAGATTGGCGTGACGCAGACGCTGCGCAACGCGATCCAGCGCGGTCGCATCGCGCAGTCCTTCATCTTCTCGGGTGCCCGCGGCGTCGGCAAGACGACCACCGCGCGCATCCTGGCGCGCGCGCTCAACTGCGACTCCGGGCCGACGGCCGACCCCTGCGGCACGTGCGACGCGTGCATCGAGATCGCGGAAGGCCGCGACATCGACGTCATCGAGCTCGACGCCGCCACGCACACCGGCGTCGACAACGTGCGCGAGGTCATCATCGAGGGCCTCGGCATCTCGCCCGCGCGCGACCGCTACAAGATCTTCATCATCGACGAAGTGCACATGCTGTCGAACAGCTCGTTCAACGCACTGCTCAAGTCGATCGAAGAGCCCCCTCCCCACGTCGTCTTCATGATGGCGACGACGGAGCTGCACAAGATCCCGGAGACGATCCGATCGCGATCGCAGGAGTTCGAGCTGCGCACGATCGGGGCGCGCAGCGTCGCCGAACAGCTGACGCACATCGCGAAGGCCGAGGGGATCGACGCCGATCCCGATGCGCTGTTGCTGCTCGCCCGATCGGGTGAGGGCAGCATGCGCGACGCGCTCAGCGCCTTCGATCAGGTGATCGCGTTCGCGGGCGACAGGATCACGGCGGCCGACGTGGCGTCGGTGCTCGGCCTCATCGGGCGCGACGTGCTGATGGACATG
>CAYRAE010000639.1:0-1972 GCA_964422175.1 uncultured Luteitalea sp.
CGGCCACTCGCGTGGCGACACCGGAGGCCGCCTGGGTGCGCGACGCACCACGCGATGTCGTGGACAACACGCGCGTGAATGAAGGACGACTGGTCGTCATCGCCTTCGACTGGTCGATCCGCTCGTACGATCAGCCGCTCGCGCGCAGGATCGCGCACGCCGCCATCGATGGCCTTGGGCCGCACGATCAGGCGGCCGTCATCTTCACCGCTCCGGCCGCCAACGCCGGCGTGCCGCAGAACTTCACGGCGGATCGCGCGTTGTTGCGTGCGGCGATCGATCAGACGTTCGCGACGGCCGCGATCGATCCCCTGCCGATAGACGGCAATTCGTGGAAGCTCGACGATCCCGAACGGTACGGCAGCGGCGGCTGCCACTGCGGCCGGTGCACGCTCGACACGCTCTCGCGCGTCGCCGGCGCGCTGCGCGACGTCTCGCAGCGCCCCAAGGCCGTCCTCTTCATCGGCACGTACGTCCGGACGTTCGAACCCGTCGGAGGCACGAGAGCGCCGCGCATGGAGCGCGGCGGCATCCTGCTGGGGGCTGCCCTGCAACCGGGTGTATGCGCCGTGCCGCTCAAGGACGCGCGCACGCGCCTGGAGCGCGCGATGAAGGAAGCCAACGCCACGATTCACGTGCTCGATCCCGTAGGGCTCGAGACGGCCGAGACCACGCCGCTCGGTACCGCGGCGCGTATTCGCGAACGGCAGGACAGCCTGCCGGTGATGGCCGACCTGACCGGCGGACGCACGGTCCTGGCCACGAACGCACCCGAGACGCACGTGCCGGCCATTCTCGCGGAGAGCGGCTCCTATTACGTGCTCGGCTTCGCGCCGGCCGCGACGACGCGCGATGGCCGAACGCACCGCATCGACGTGCGCGTCAACCGTCGGGATGTCACGATCAAAGCGCGCGATCGCTACACGCGCACCATCGCGCCTGCGGAGACCGTCGAGGTTGGTGATGCGGACGTGGCGGCTGCGCTCGGCGGCGTGCTGCCGAACGCCACGCTGCCGCTCGAAGTATCAGTGGCTCCGTTTCCCGCTGGCACCGATGCGACCGCAACCGTTGTCGTCGCCGGTCGCGTCAGCCTCCCGTCATCGGCATCCGCACACCCACTCACGTTGCTGAGCGCCGCGTTCACGCCGCGCGGCCGCATGGTCGGCTCGACACGCGTGGAACTGACGCCCGAGCTTGGCCCCGACCCACGTACGACCTCCGCGCTCGGCCTCGTGTCAGGCCTCGTATTGCCGCCAGGTCTGCACGAAGTGCGCGTCGCGGTGGAACTGCCACCCGTACCCCACGTACCTGGCGTACCCGACGTACCTCACGTACCCAACGTACCTGACGTACCCCGCCTTGCCTCCGTGAACACCTTCGTCGACGTGCCGGATTTTGCGCGCGAACCGCTGTCGATGTCGGGCGTTCTCATCCGCGTCGATCCAGCGGAACTCGTGGAGCCGCGCGAGGACGCGCGTCGCCTGCCCGTTGTCCCGACTGCGCGGCGGTCGTTTCCGCGGACCGACACGGTATCGGCATTCGTGCAGACGAGCCAGGGAACGACGCGCACGAACGCGCTGCAGCCCGTCACCCTGCGTGTCCGTATCGTCGATTCGGCGGATCGTGTGGTGCGGGATCAAGCGATCGTGCTCGGGCCTGACGCGTTCGAGACGAACCGGACTGCCGACTCGCGTCTCGCGTTGCCCGTGCAGAACCTGCCGTCCGGTGACTACCTGCTCAGGATCGACGCGGCGATGGGCGAGCGGACGGCGGAGCGTGCGGTGAGGTTTGAGGTGGAGTAGGGGCGGCACGGCTGCACGGCTGCACGGCTGCACGGCTGCGGGCCGCGCGGTAGGACAGCCCGAACCCGAGCGCGTCGCGCGAGTGGTGAGGGCTCGGCGTCAGTTCCGTGCTCGTAGCGTGGGGGTGGGGCCCCACGCCACTGAAAAAAGAAAGGAGACGTGATGTTCGA
>CAYRAE010000640.1:0-1963 GCA_964422175.1 uncultured Luteitalea sp.
CGCCCGGCAGGGCAGGATTCGAACCCGGTGGCGAGCCGGAGGCGGAGCCACGGGTCTGAGGCCGGCCGTGGCGCAACCGTGTCGCCGACGGCGACATGGTACGCCCGGCAGGATTCGAACCTGCGACCTTTGGCTCCGGAGGCCAACGCTCTATCCAGCTGAGCTACGGGCGCGTGAGGAGTGACGTGCGGCCCAGAGGATGGGCCCGCGCACGACCGGCGGTCAGTGTAGCACTTCGTCTGAGTGGATCCCGCTGGCCTGGCCAGCACGACAGGAACGCTCAACGGTGTGGTGCCGTGATGCGATGCGATGGGCTGGGTCGGAAACCGGCTGAAATCCCTGTTGTAAAGAATGCTAAGAATGTAAAATCCGGCGCGTGAACGGACGAGGTGCCGACGCTGTGGCGCAAGGGGCGGTTCGGGACCTCAGGCGGGTTCCGGACGGCATCCTCGACGCCGGTGTCCTCGCGCTCGATCTGGCAGTGGCGGCGACCGGCCTCGCGCTCCTGCTGCACGCGCTGGTCGGGCCCGTGGATCTCTGGTTCTTCAGCGTCTCGGGGTTCGCCAAGCCGTTTCTGCAGTTCCTCGTGCTGGCGTCGGTGCGGGCGGCAGTCCCGCGCCTCTCTCCCGTCTCGACGCTCGTGCTCGCGCTCGTCCGGGCCGTCCGTACCACGTGGAGGACGTGGACCGGTGCCGGCGGCTGGACGACAGCCGCACTGGATGTCGCGATCATGCTCGTCTCCACGAGGCTCGTGGCCAAAGCCGTCGGCGTGGCCGCCACACTGGCCTATCCCGACTTCATTCCGCGTTCCTTCACACCGCCGTTCGAAGCGGTCGCCTTCGCGGAGACGTTCGCCGCGTGGGACTCGGCGTGGTACCTCGACATTGCGCAACGCGGGTACACGTTTCGCGCCGACGCCCCGAGCAGCGTGGCGTTCTTTCCGCTCTATCCCCTGTTGATCCGGGTTGGCGCCTTCCTGTTCGGAGGGAGTCCGCAGGCATTCTGGCTGAGCGCCATCGCGCTCTCCTACGCGAGCTTCGTCATCGCGCTCGTCCTGCTGCACCGCTTGACGGAGCGGTGCTTCGGAAGTCGTGACGCGGCGCGTCGCGCCGTGCTCTCCATCGCGGTGTTCCCGTTCTCGTTCCCGTTCACGCGCATCTACACCGAGTCGCTGTTCCTGCTGGTCTCAGTCGGAGCCATCTTCTCTGCCGTTGCGGGGCGTTGGCGGCTGGCGGGCGCATGTGGGGCGCTTGCGACGGTCACGCGTCCGAACGGCATCGTGCTGCTGGTACCGCTGGCCATCATGGCGCTGCAGGCACCGTGGGCATGGCGTCCGCTGCTCGGCCGCGTGTTCGCACTGCTGGCGCTGCCTGCCGCGCTCCTCTGGTACTGTGCGTTCGTCTATGCGCTGTCCGGAGACCCGCTCGCGTGGCTGAACGCGCAGGCGCACTGGGGCTATTCGATCGGCAACGCGCCGTGGGCCAGCGTGCAGAGCGCCCTCGAGAGTGTGGAGACGCAAGGGCTGTATCGATATCTCGTGAGCAGTCACGGCGCGCTCTACGCGTTCTCTCACGCCGCGATCGGTCTGGCAGTGGTCGCTCTCACGCCGAGCGTGTTCAGGCGTCTCGGACCCGCGATGGGCTGCTACGTCGCCATCGGTATCCTCATCCCGTTCTCTGGCAATGCGCTCGAGGGGATCGGGCGCTACGCCTCGACACTGTTCCCCGTGTTCGTGTATCTCGGCGGTGCCGTGCGCTCGCAGCGCACGCACGACGCGCTGTTGATAGGCAGTTCACTCTGGCTTGCCTTGAACATCGGATTCTTCGTCACGCAGCGACCGGTCTATTGAGTCGATTGCCGCGGCAGTCCTGATCTCCTGCCTTCCTGCCCTCACCTGTAGATGACGTTGCGGCTGATGCGGGTCAGGGAACTGCAGCCGGTGAGCGTCATCGCCACTTCGAGC
>CAYRAE010000641.1:0-1963 GCA_964422175.1 uncultured Luteitalea sp.
CGCCGACGAGACGATGGTGCGCGTGGCGCCGAAGGCGTCGACGCTCGTGCCGTCGACGAGGGGCGCCACGACACGCACGTGCTCGTCGAGTCCCGCGACGGCGAGCACGACGCGTACGGTGGGCAGCGCCGGATCCACGGTCACACGCGCCGGACTGAACCGCTCGCGATCGACGGCGATCTCCCGTGGCGCCGGCGCGCGTCCTGTCAGCACGAACGCGCCGTCGGCGTCGGTCGTCGTCGCGCGTCCGTCGGGCACCGGCCGCACGCGCGCCCCAGCCACGGCCGCGCCAGATGCGTCGACCACGACGCCGCGCAACACCCAGTCCTGCGCCCACGCGTGCACCGGCAACGCCAGCGTCACGACCGCCAGCGCCACCACACGCACAATCCAGAGAGTGGTCTTCATTGCAGTGCAGAATGCCGAAGGACGGTGTCGTCACCAGGAGAGGGGCCGGGCTCGGAGAGCCGGCCCTACCCACTGCAGCGAGACGGGCCGGACATGGGGTGTAGCTGCCGGACTTTGTCCGGCAGTCAGTGATGCCTGCCCGCCGGATGGAATCCGGCGGCTACACCTTCCATGCGTTGCGCGGACCTACGCCAGCGGGATCGCTTCGTCGATCAGCATCACGGGGATGTCCTCGCGCACGGGGTAGAGGTACTTGCCATCAGCCCGTACGAGTCCTTCGGTCACGGACTCGGTGACGGCACTGCCGCCGCGCGTCTTGACGCCCCCGCCCGCGATGCGGGAGTTCAGCAGTGCCAGCGTCTCGGCGCTGGCCAGCGTCACGGGCGTCTTGTCTTCCGGACAGACGAGGATCTCGAGCAGATCAGGGTCGACCATCAGGGGAGTCTAACAAAGGGCGTCCGGCAACGGGCAACCGGCAAACCGGCAACCGGGTCGATGGAGCCCAATCGAAAGAACCGGTTGCCGGTTGCCGGGTTGCCCGTTGCCGGTCTCTACCTCTTCTCTCCCAAACTGATCAGGTTGGCGACGATGCGGTAGGCGCCGGGGACGCCGGCGGGGAGTTCGCGGAACCAGGAGTAGGCCGAGTAGACGTAATGCCCCTTGCCCAGGCGGGCGTACACGAGGCCGCCCTTCTGCTCCGTGTCCCACGGGTCGTGGCTCTCGAGGAGCGGGGTGTACTGCGCGTCGAACGTCTGGAAGCCGTACGCGTTGCGCTCCTGCTTCCAGCCGAGGAAATCGTCCTGGGTGATGCGGTTCGGCGTGGTGAATACCGGGTGCGTCGGCTCGAGAATGGTCACCGGCGCCTCCTCGTCGGTCACGCGCGAGCCGATCTCGGCGGGGAACGGCGCGAGTTTGCGCTGCGTGTACACCTCGCGCTGCTCCTGCACGATCATCGTGCCGCCCGCGCGCACGTAGTCGAGCAGGCGATCGTGGTTGGCCACGAAATCTGGCCGCACCTCCGCCGCACGCACGCCCACCATGATCGTGTCGTACTTCGCGAGATCGCCAGACGCGACATCGGCCGGCGTGAGTTGCGTCACCGTCACGCCGAGGCGTGCGAGTCCTTCCGGCACCTCATCGCCCGTGCCCATGATGTAACCCACCGACACCGGCGCCACGCGCACATCCACCAGGCGCAGGTCCACGCGTGCCGGCTCGTACATGCGGTGCGTCTGGATGTGGGGATACGCGAGGGTGCGGAGCGACGACGCGTACGGCTGGCGGCCGGCCACGGTGGCCAGCGCGGTGAACACGTAGGCTCCCGGTTTCACGTCTGCCCGCGGCGTCACCCTGAACGCGGCCGTCGCACTCTGCCCCGCCTGCTCCACGGCGAACATGGCGCTGCGCGGCTCCGATGACCATCCCGCCGGCAACTGCAACGTCACCTCGCCCGACTGCGCAGCCGACGACAGGTTCTCCACCCGCACCGTCACGGGCTGCGGCGACCTGGCGCGCTCGAGGGCCACGACGTCCATGCTGGGCGACACATGCACAG
>CAYRAE010000642.1:0-1960 GCA_964422175.1 uncultured Luteitalea sp.
GCGTGCCCGGCCTGAGCAACCTGCCGCTCATCGGCAGGCTCTTCGCCGGCAACGAACGCGAGACGCAGCAGTCGGACGTCGTCCTCATGCTCACGCCGCGCATCGTCCGCGTGCTCGACCTGCAGGAGGACGACCTGCGCCCGTTCCTCGCCGGGCGTGGGCCCTCGGCCGGTGCCGACCCTGCCATCACACCCGTGCCGCTGCGACCCGTGCAGCGTCCCGTCGACCAGGATGAAGAGCCGTTTCCGCGCGTGCCGTTCGTGCCGGAACCGCCGGCCCCGGCTCAACCCCGCACGCTGCCACCGCCGCCGGTCCCGTCACGCTGACGCAGCGCCAGCACGGCTTCCGCGCGTGTGCCTGGCACGAACCTGATCGCCTCACCTGGCGCCACCTGCGCCGCGTGCGTGAGATCCGCGCCGAACACGACGCCCACCACGGGATAGCCGCCAGTGGTCTGACACTCCGCCATGAGCAGTACTGGCTTACCCGACGGCAATACCTGGATCGCGCCGTGCACGGTCCCGCTCGACGGCCGCATAGGCACCACCAGGGGCACGGCGGGCCCATCGAGGGGATACGCCATACGGCTGGCGGTCGACGCCACGACGTACTCCCCCGCGCACAGCGCCTCGAATGCGTCAGCATTCACCGACGCATCAGGCGCCGGGATTACGCGCAACGTCGTCTGGAATGGCGGCGTGGGCCACGGCTCGAGGCGAGGACTACCGGTCGAGCCCGTCCCGATCGACAGGACCGTCCCGTCGCCGAGCGCGCCACGCCTCGGCGCCAGCGGCCAGGCGCTCCGGCTGCCGAGCACGAGCGGCACGTCGAGTCCGCCTCGCACGGCAACATAGGCACGTGCACCGTGCAGTCTGCGGCCGAGCACGAGTTCGTCCCCCGGTGCGAGGGTCACTGCTGCGTCCTGCGGCACTGACACGCCGTTCACCGAGACAGCGAACCTCGCGCCTGTCACCGCAACGCACGCCGATCCCACGGCTCGGAGCGCACAGCCGACCAACGTCACTTCGAGACCGGCTTCGTCGGGGTGATTGCCCACGAGCGCATTGGCCCGGTGCAGCGCAGCGAGATCGAGCGCACCGCCGACCGGCACGCCCACGTGCTGATAGCCCCATCGACCGGCGTCCTGCACCGTGGTGTGCAGGCCCGCGCGCGTAACGACGATGCGTGAGGGCTCTGTTGCACCGCTCACGACGGTCGCTCCACGAATCGCACGCGATCGCCGGGCGACAGCAGTGCAGGTGGACGTGCCGCCGCATCGAACAGCGTGACGTCGGCGCGGCCGATCACATGCCAGCCCCCGGGGCTCGGCCAGGGGTAGATGCCGGTGTACTCCCCCGCCACGGCCACCGAACCAGGCGGCACGCGCGGCCGTGGTGTGGTTCGGCGCGGGACCTGGAGTACCGGGTCGAGCGGACCGAGGTACGGAAACCCCGGAAGGAATCCGACGAAGTACACGGTGTAGAGGGCGTCTCGGTGACGCCGACAGACCTCGTCGGGCGTCAGGCCCGTCGCGCGCGCGAGGTCATCGAGGTCGGGCCCGCCATCGCCACCGTACGTCACGGGAATCTCGACGGTTCGTGGCGCGGCAGGTGTCGTCGGCGCAGTCGTCGCGTCGGTCCGCAGAGCATGTTCGATCTCACTGACGTCGGCGTGGAGCGGATCGACGTGAACCACGAGCTCTCGCATGCCGGGCACGACGTCACGCACGGCGGCGACGTTCGCCGCGCGAATGCGCATCGCCCATTCGTGCACGCGCGTGTTGGCGGCCAGCACATCTCGCTCGTCGGCGCGCATCGACAGCGCCGACTCGCCGAGCCACGTGAGCCGGCGCGCGTGCGTCACGCACCGTCTCCGTTCGCAAGCGCCGCGAGGATCTTCGTGTGGATGTCGTCGAAGCCACCGTTGGACATCACGATCACGAGATCGCCTTCGGTCGCTT
>CAYRAE010000643.1:0-1957 GCA_964422175.1 uncultured Luteitalea sp.
CAACGGCATCGGTCAGGCGTCGCAACTCGAATGCGACGTCGCTCGGCGAGCGGCGTTGCCAGAACGACTGCAACGCGTCGATGCCCACGACGTGGATCCCCGCGGCGGCCAGTTGCTGCGCGAGGGCTTCCTCGGGTTCACGCCACCCGCGCGCGGGCGAGAGCAGGACCAGCATGCTCCGCGGGTGCGACGACCACGCGGCTGTGAGCGGCAACTCGAAGTGCTGGAGCCAGCGACTCACGGGCGACCCATCGAGATCGGGGCCGGCGGCCGCGCGCGCGAGCGCCTGGTCGAGCGGTGCGCGCAACGCGAGCGGCGATGCGGCGTAGCTCCATCGCGAGGGCGTGCGCGCGTCGCGTGGCGGGGCCTGGTCGCAGGGCATGTCGAGATCGCCGATTCGTGCGCCGACGGCGATGGCCGCGGGTAGCGCCGTTTCGACGGTGCCCGCGATCGCCGGCGCCGCGACAGGCAACGCGCTGGCCGTGGCGACGATCACGGGGCGGTGATAGCGAGTGAGTCCGGCGTCGCGCTGCGCCCGCCGCGAGATGTCTTCGAGCCGATCAGCGGCTGCCACGCAATCCACCGAGGTTTCCGGGAGCGCCCCTGTGTGGCTTGCCGCGCCGTAGCGCGCCGGCGCGGAAGCGGGTCCGGTGCCCGGTGCCCGGTACGCGGTGCCCGGTCCATCAAACCGCGTCGTATCGACGTCGACGAGCAGAACGTGTCCGGGGATGGCACGACCCAGCGCCGCGAGCTCGGCTGTCGAGGCGCCCTTGTGCATGAGCAACACGACACCTGTTGGCGTCGTGCGCGGGATCTCGACGGCTGTGGTACCGAGATGCGGCAGATCGAGCCGTACCTGTCGCGCCCCGAGCCGCGCCTCCGGCTCGCTGCGCACATCGTCGCCGAGGCCTGCACCCGCAGCGGCCAGCAGCACAAGCCCGACCGCCACACGGCGACCGGCCTCCCGCCTCCGTGCACGCCACAGGAGCGCAGTCATGATCAGGAATCATCATAGCCGGCAATAGAACGGCAAGCGCGGAGATGGCGGCCAGGCCCGGAGGGCCGGCCCTACCACGCGACTGGCGTCGGATGCCGGAATGGGGCGAGAACCAAGGCAGGGCCGGCCTTCCAGGCCCGGCCGCAGCCCCTACTTCTCCCAGTCTCTCGAACGCTCGACGGCGCGCTTCCAGCGGGCGTAGAGGCGATCGCGTTCGGCCTGATCGATGACCGGCGCGAACTCGCGGTCGAGAGCCCAGTTCTGCCGGACGTCTTCGAGGTCGTTCCAGTAGCCGACGGCAAGGCCGGCGAGGTAGGCGGCACCGAGGGCCGTCGTCTCGCCGACGGCGGGGCGGCGCACGGGGACGCCGAGCAGGTCCGCCTGGAAGTGCAGCAGGTGCGCGTTGGCCGTGGCTCCGCCATCGACCTTGAGGCTCGAGAGCGTGATGCCTGAATCCTGCTGCATCGCGTCGAGCACGTCGCGCGTCTGATACGCCATGGACTCGACCGCCGCACGCGCGAGGTGCGATGCCGTGGTGTTGCGCGTCAGGCCGATGATGAGGCCGCGCGCGTACTGATCCCAATACGGCGCCCCGAGCCCGACGAACGCCGGCACGAGCAGCACGCCGTCGGAGTCCTTCGACTCGAGCATCAGCCGCTCGACGTCGGCCGACGTCGGAATCAGCTTCAGGCCGTCGCGCAGCCACTGGACGACGGCGCCGGCGATGAACACCGCGCCTTCGAGGGCATAGGTCACCTCGCGTCCACGCTTCCAGCCGACGGTCGTGAGCAGGCCGTTCTGCGACGGCGCGGGTGTCGATCCGGTGTTCATCAGCAGGAAGCAGCCCGTGCCGTACGTGTTCTTCGCACTGCCAGGCTCGAAGCACGCCTGTCCGAACAGTGCCGCCTGCTGATCGCCCACGGCACCGGCCAGCGGAATCGACGTGCCGAACAGGTCGGC
>CAYRAE010000644.1:0-1956 GCA_964422175.1 uncultured Luteitalea sp.
ACCGCAGCCCTTCCAGGTGACGATGCAGCGCTTCGGGCGCACGCTCGACATCGAGGCCCAACGCGCGAACCTCCCGCTCACGCCGTTCTTCTTCGACTGCATCTACGTCGACGATCAGCCGCTCATCGATCACGCGCAGTCTGCACGGTTCGACGCGCTCGCATCCGTCGCCCGCGACTTACGTGTGCCTGGCCTCCTACGACCGACGCGTGCGGAAGCGGCGCGCTTCCTGGACGATGCACTGCGGCGTGGCCATGAGGGCGTGATGGCGAAGGCCGCGCATGCCGCGTACGCCGCCGGCCGACGCGGGCAGCACTGGCTGAAGGTCAAGGTCGCGCGCACGCTGGATCTCGTCGTGCTGGCCGCCGAGTGGGGCCACGGACGTCGCAAGGGATGGCTCAGCAACCTCCATCTCGGCGCACGCGATCCCGTCAACGGTGGATTCGTGATGCTCGGCAAGACGTTCAAGGGCCTGACCGACGAGATGCTGGCGTGGCAGACGCAGACACTGCTGGCGCTCGAACTCGCGCGCAGCGACCACGTCGTCCATGTGAAGCCCGAACTCGTGGTGGAGATCGCCTTCGACGGCGTGCAGACGAGCCCGCACTATCCCGGCGGACTCGCCCTCAGGTTCGCACGCGTGAAAGCGTACCGACCGGACAAGACACCCGACCAGGCCGACACGATCGACACCGTCCGTCGCATCCACGGCGGCGCCGACGCGCGCGAGGAGTGATCGCGGCTCAGGGCTTATGGCTTATGGCTTACGGCTTACGGCTTACGGCTTACGGAAGGGGAAAGGGGAAGGAAAAGCAGACACTCAGGTCACCAGGAGTGCCGGCCCTACCGGGCCGACGAGTCTCTCCCGAGATGTAGGGGCGACGCATGCGTCGCCCCTACGCGCGCCGAGGGCGGATGGGGCTCCGCCTTCGCCACAGGCTTCGGCGCGACAGGTCGTCCGGCGACAGGACCCGCGCCATCAGCCCTACATCGCCGCGGCCTGGAGAATCGCACTCAGATGCCGGCCCGTGTGCGAGGCGGCGATCTCGGCGATCGCTTCGGGGGTGCCGGCCGCGACGAGGGTACCGCCGCCGTGGCCGCCTTCGGGGCCGAGGTCGATCACCCAGTCGGCGGTCTTGATGACGTCGAGGTTGTGCTCGATCACGAGCAGCGAATGGCCTGCGGCGAGCAGTTTCCTGAACGCGGCGAGGAGCTTCGCGATGTCGTCGAAGTGCAGGCCGGTCGTCGGCTCGTCGAGGATGTAGAGCATGCGCTCGCCACCCTGCGTCGCGAGGTGGGCGGCGATCTTGACGCGCTGGGCTTCTCCGCCAGACAGCGTCGTCGCCGGCTGACCGAGGCGAAGATAGCCGAGGCCGATCTCGTCGAGCACCTGCAACCGCCGCAGCACCTTCGGCAGGCCGTTGAAGAACTGCAGTGCCTCGTGCACGGTGAGGTCGAGCACCTGGTGGATGTTCCTGCCGCGATACGTGACCTCGAGTACCTGCGGACGGAAGCGCGTACCGTCGCACACGTCGCACGGCACGAACACGTCGGCCAGGAACTGCATCTCGACGCGCACCTGCCCTTCGCCTTCGCACGCGTCGCAGCGTCCGCCGGGCACGTTGAACGAGAAGCTGCTCGCCGTGAGGCCGCGGGTCTTCGCGTCCTTGGTCGACGCGAACAGCTCGCGGATCGGATCGAATGCCTTCAGGTACGTCACGGGATTCGAGCGCGGCGTGCGGCCGATCGGTGCCTGATCGACGAGCACGACGTCCGACACGAGCTCGATACCCTCGATGCGACGGCAGGCCCCGACGGCCTTGTCCCAGTCGCCCTTGGCGCGCTTGATGCCGGCATGGATCACGTCGTGCACGAGCGTGGACTTGCCGGAACCCGACACACCGGTGACCACCGTGAACAACCCGAGGGGAATCTCGACGTCGATGTCCTTCAGGT
>CAYRAE010000645.1:0-1955 GCA_964422175.1 uncultured Luteitalea sp.
TCGACGCGCGCCACGGCACGTCGCCGGACCGCGGCGTCGGCATCTTCACGTGCGAGCGTGGCGAGGACGTCCTGTGCGTCGTCACCCAGCTCGTTGACCGCCTCGAGCCGGACGGCCGGGTCGGCATGCTTCCACTTGGGCTGCCGAAAGCGATCGAACAAGGACATGGCTACTGCGTTCTCCGGACGGATACGGGCGCGGCTGGCGGCCGCGCGACAGAAACGGTAGTCTACCCGCACCTCCCGACGTTCTGCCACCACGCGCCTCGACGGCTCGAGGCAGCCGGGCGGTCGTGAAGCCGACATGCCGCCACCGCCACGACCGACGCACTTCGACCGTTCGATCATCGAGGGGTCCCTCGGACGCGCGGTCTGGCGCATCGCCTGGCCGACGATGCTGCAGAACGTGCTGGGCGGGCTGCAGGGGATCATCGACCACGCGATGGTCGGCCACTTCGTGGGCTATACCGCCAACGCGGCGATCGGCGTCAGCTGGCAGATCTTCCTCGTCGTCATCGTCTTCATCAGCTCGCTGTATGCGGGCATGGGCGTGCTCGTCGCGCGCTTTGCCGGTGCCGGCGATCGCGAGGCCGTCGACAGGACCGTCGGACAGGCCTTTCTCGTGTCGTTCATGCTTGCCGGCGGCATCATGGCACCCGTCGGGTACCTGCTGTCGCCGCGACTGCTGCTGTTCGTCAACGCGACGCCGGAGGTGCGCGAGGTCGCGCTGCCGTTCCTGCGCCTGATGTTCGTGGGAGGCATCGGCCTGCTGACGTTCTTCCTGCTCGGCGGCGCGTTCCGCGCGGCAGGGGATCCACGCACGCCGCTGCGCCTCGGCATCCTGCTCACCGTGCTGAACATCGTGTTCAACGTGGTGCTGATTCGCGGAGCCGGTCCGATACCCGCGTTCGGCGCGACGGGCGCGGCGATGGGCACCGTTATCGCGTCGCTGATCGTGGCCGGGCTCGGCATCATGGTGATGCGATCGCCGAGGGCGGCCATCCACCTGCCGGACATCACGGCGCTGCGCCCTGACTGGGCGATCATCAGGCAGTTGTTCAAGTTCGGCCTGCCCACCGGCTTCCAGGGCGTGGCGATGAACATCGGCGGCGTGTTCCTGCTCCGGTTCATCGGCGCGCTGCCGGAAAGCGCGCACGCGCAGGCGGCGTTCGCGATCGCCTACACCGAGCTCTTCTCGCTCATCACGTTCACGTCGGTCGGCCTGATGGGCGCCACGGCCGCCGTTGTCGGCCAGAATCTCGGGGCTGGCAGGCTCGATCGGGCGTGGCAGGCCGTGAACGTGAGCGCGCGTATCGGTCTCGGTGTCGCGCTCGGCGTGGGATTCCTCTTTCTCACGATCCCCGGGCCGCTCCTCGGCATCTTCGGCGTGAGCGATCCCACCACGGGGACGATCGCGCGCAGCCTGCTGGGGCACCTCGCGATCTCGGGTCTCTTCGTCACCGTGGCGCTCGCCTACACCGGCGCGCTGCAGGGATCCGGAGACACGCGCAGTCCGATGTACATCTCGATCGTCTCGCAGGTGTTCGTGCCGCTGGGGCTGTGTGTCATCTTCCAGTACACCGGCACGTTCGAACCCGTGGACATCTGGCGCGCCATCGTGGCCGGTCACCTGACGCGCTGTCTGCTGTCGATCTTCCGGTTCCGCCAGGGCAAGTGGCAACGCATCGTCGTGGACGTCGGGCACAGGAGTCCCGGCGCATCACGACAGGAGGTCACGTAAGCAATGGGCGACGCGAACAGGCACGTGGTGGCGATCTTCGGTGGCGCGAGCGCTGGGTCGACGGCGGCGGCGATCCTCGCCGACAGCGGCGTGGAGGTGGTGGTCTTCGAGCAGAACGTCCGCCCGTACGGGAAGATCGAGGACGGACTTCCGCGATGGCATCGCGACCAGCGCCGGCTCGAGTACCGGCACATCGACGCGCGCCTCGACAGGCC
>CAYRAE010000646.1:0-1953 GCA_964422175.1 uncultured Luteitalea sp.
GCCAACGCCAGGCGCTGTCCGACAGCCGACGACAGGTGTCGTGGCGAAGTGCTCTTCCTGCCGGACAGGCTCGCGTTGTGCCGGGAGGTGGCCGTGGCGCGAGGCGGGTCGTGCCTCACGGCGGACAGGCCGCCGCGGCACGCACGCCGTTCGCCGTTCGTCTGGCTGTCGGACAGGGAACTGGCGTGGGTGGACGTCGATCTCGTGGCGCAGGAGGCGACGCTCGTCCTCGTAACGCTGCATCAGGGCGCGCCGGCCACGATACGCGCGGTGAGGCTGGAGCGCTCGCGCGTGATCGAGGACGTGGACGTGCCGCCCGTACGTGAGGCGTGGACGATCGAAACCATCACGCGCGATGACGATCCGTCGCGAGTGTGGCTGCGGTTCCGGAATCCCCTGCCGCAGGCGCCCGGACGGCGTCTCGGCATTCGCATCTTCTGAGAGGTTCGTCGCGATGGTTCGAGGATGGCTCACCCGGCACGTGTGGCTGTTCGTGGCAGTCACGGTGGCGTTCGGTTCGTCGGTGCTGGCGTTGTCGGCGCAGGTCAGGTCGGGCGGCAGGGATACGGCGGTTCACGCGCGCAAACCGTCGCGGCTGCTGATTCGGAAGGCGATGGTGATCTACGGCAACGGCAAGCCGCCGTATGGGCCGATGGACATCCTCGTGCAGGACGGCGTGATCGCGCGCGTGGCGCCGAACCTTCCCGTGGAGGCCGACGCCGTCATCGACGCGACTGGCAAGTACGTGATGCCGGGTCTCGTCGACACGCACATGCACTGGCACGACGAGCGCGCCGGCATCCCGATGCCGATCCAGTACGAGCGCAACCTGTATCTGGCCAACGGCGTGACGCTCACGCGCGAGAACGGCGGCAACTTCGTCAAGAGCAAGCAGTGGCAGGCCGAGTCGGCCGCCGACACGATCATCGCGCCGCGCATGCAGGTGTACTGGGTGGTGGCGCGAGGCGACGGGACGGCTGACGCCATCCGCGCCAACGTGCGCGAGGCCAGGGCGCGCGGGGCCGACGGTCTGAAGATCTTCGGCATGGATCGCGATCAGCTCGAAGCGACCATGTCGGAGGCCAGGGCGCAGGGCCTCAAGACGACCACGCACATCGCCGTCGAAGAGGTCACGGCCGTCGACTTCGCGGAGCTCGGCGTCGATTCGATCGAGCATTTCTACGGCGTCGCCGACGCCGCGCTCGACGGCGTGCAGCACTTCCCGCCCGAGATGAACTACAGCGACGAGTTACTCCGGTTCTCGAAGGCCGGCGAGCTGTACGCGCAGGCCGACCCGAAGAAGCTGGAACAGGTGATCGACCTGATGGTGGCCAGGAAGGTGGCGTGGAGTCCCACGCTCTCGATCTACGAGGCGAGCCGAGACGTCATCAAGGCGCAGAATCTGCCCTGGTACAAGGAGTATCTCCACCCGGCGCTGCACGCGTTCTTCGAGCCGAATCTCGCCAACCACGGGTCGTACTTCACCGGCTGGACCAACACCATGGAGGTCCGCTGGAAGCAGCAGTACCGCATCTGGATGGACGCACTGCGCTCGTTCGGTACCAAGGGCGGCGTCATCACCACCGGAGACGATGCGGGGTTCATCCATTCGCTGTACGGCTTCGGCCTGGTGCGCGAGCTGGAACTGCACGAGGAGGCCGGCTTCCATCCGCTCGACGTCATCAAACACGGAACCGTCAACGGCGCGACGCTGCTCGGCATGGGCGACAAGCTGGGGAGGATTCGTCAGGGATTCCTTGCCGATCTCCTCGTCGTGAACGGCAATCCGATCGAGAACCTGCGCGTGCTGAACCCCTACGGGATCGACGTGATGAAGGACGGCCGCATGACGCGCGGCGGCGGGATCGAGTGGACGATCAAGAACGGCATCCCGTACCACGTCCCCACCCTCATGCAGGAAGTGAAGACCATCGTCGAGACCGACAAGAAGAA
>CAYRAE010000647.1:0-1754 GCA_964422175.1 uncultured Luteitalea sp.
TCGCGCTCGTGACGTACGCCGATGGCGAGAAGCGCTACATCCTCCACCCGGTGGGTCTGAAGGTGGGCGACACGGTGGTGGCCGGGCCGACGTCCGACATCCTGCCGGGTAACGCGCTGCCGCTGCGAAATATCCCGCTGGGCACCGTGGTGCACAACGTGGAGCTGCGTCCGGGCAAGGGCGGGCAGATGGCGCGCAGCGCCGGCGCGGCCGTGCAACTGGTGGCCAAGGAAGGCGAGTACGCCACGCTGCGCATGCCGTCGAGCGAAGTGCGCCTCGTGAACCTCGCGTGCTACGCGACGGTGGGGCAGGTGGGCAACGTGGACCACGAGAACGTGTCGGTGGGCAAGGCGGGCCGCAGCCGGTGGCTCGGCAAGCGCCCCCACGTGCGTGGCGTGGCCATGAACCCGGTGGACCACCCGCTCGGCGGTGGTGAGGGCAAGACCTCGGGCGGTCGTCACCCGGTGACGCCGTGGGGCGTGCCGACCAAGGGCTACAAGACGCGCAGCCGCAAGTCGACCGACGCGTTCATCGTCACGCGCAGGCAGAAGTAGGCCGGAACCATGAGCAGATCGCTGAAGAAGGGCCCGTTCATCGACACGCCACTCCTCGAGAAGGTGGAGGCGATGAATGCAGCCAACGAGAAGAAGGTCATCAAGACCTGGTCGCGGCGTTCCACGGTGATTCCCGAGATGATCGGGCACACGCTGGCGGTGCACAACGGCCGGAAGTTCGTGCCGGTGTACGTGACCGAGAACATGGTCGGTCACAAGCTCGGCGAGTTCGCGGCGACGCGGTCCTTCAAGGGACATCCCCTGAAGGCCGAGAAGTCCGGGAAGTAGGGAGACGACGATGGTGCAAGCGACAGCGACCTCCCGCAGCGTCCGTACGTCGGCCCAGAAGGCCGGTCTCGTACTGGACCTGATCCGTGGCAAGGACGTGACTCACGCGCTCGCGACGCTCGCGTATTCGACCAAGGGCGTGGCCAAGAGCATCCACACGCTGCTCAAGTCGGCCATCGCCAACGCGCAGCAGACCGACGGATTCGGCGGCGACGTCGAGCGGCTCTACGTGTCGGCGGCGTTCGCCGACCAGGGCACGTCGTTCAAGCGCGTGCGTCCGGCCCCGATGGGCAGGGCTTTCCGCGTCGTGAAGCGCACGGCGCATCTGACGGTGCAGGTGGCCGAGCGGCCCGTGCGTCGCCGGGCCCCGCAGGCCCCCACCACGCGCGCGCGCAAGTCCGCGGCCGCCAGCAACTAGGAAGAGGACGACGTTTCATGGGCCAGAAGGTTCATCCCTACGGGTTCCGCCTCGGGTTCAACAAGACCTGGCGTTCGCGGTGGTTCGCCGACAAGGACTACGCGAAGCTCCTGCACGAGGATCTCTCGCTGCGCGACGACCTGAAGAAGCGGTTCGCGCACGCGGGTGTGTCCAAGGTGGAGATCGAGCGGGCGGCCAACAAGCTGAAGATCGACATCCACACCAGCCGGCCGGGCATCATCATCGGCCGCAAGGGTGCGGAGGTGGACAAGCTCAAGGCGCAGGTGCAGAAGCGCACCAACCGCGAGGTGTTCATCAACATTCAGGAGATCCAGAAGCCCGAACTCGATGCGCAGCTCATCGCCGAGTCGGTGGCCATGCAGCTCGAGAAGCGCATCGCCTTCCGTCGTGCGATGCGCAAGGCGGTCGAGTCGGCGCTGCGGTTCGGCGCGCGCGGCATCAAGGTGCGCGTATCGGGCCGCCTGAACGGCGCG
>CAYRAE010000647.1:1764-1953 GCA_964422175.1 uncultured Luteitalea sp.
CGCGGTCGGAGTGGTATCTGCACGGGCAGCTGCCGCTGCAGACGCTGCGAGCCGACATCGACTACGGGTTTGCCGAGGCGCGCACGACGTACGGCGCGATCGGCGTGAAGGTGTGGCTCTTCCAGGGAGAGCGTCTCGTGCCGAAGTTCGGTCGCGAGGAGGAGCAGTACCGGTCGCCGCGGCGTGCCG
>CAYRAE010000648.1:0-1946 GCA_964422175.1 uncultured Luteitalea sp.
GTATATCCTTTGTACCGGATAAAGGGATGAATCAAGCTGTCTCGCCAGTTCTCGCGCATCTGAACGTGCTCGGCGATCCCGTCCGGGCGCGGTTGCTGCGCGTGCTCGAGGGGCAGACGCTGGCCGTGGGCGAGTTGTGCGACATCCTGCAGCTGCCGCAGTCCACCATCAGCCGACACCTGAAGACGCTGATGGACGGCGGGTGGGTGCGCGTGAGGCGCGAGGGCACGAGCCGACTGTATTCGCTGATGGCGGAGGAGCTCGACGATGCCTCCGCCGATCTCTGGCGCCTCGTACGCGGACAGCTCGAACACCTCGCGACCGTGGCGCAGGACCGCGTCCGCCTGGCGCGTGTGCTGGCCGCGCGGCGGTCGCAGTCGGCGGCGTTCTTCTCGCGGGCGGCTGGCGACTGGGATGGCTTGCGCGACGAACTCTATGGCCAGGCGTTCCATCTCGATGGCCTGCTCGCTGCGCTCGATCCCGCATGGGTCGTCGCCGATCTCGGGTGCGGCACGGGGCGCACGGCAGCGGCCGTCGCGCCGTTCGTGCGGCAGGTGATTGCCGTCGACGCCTCGCCGGAGATGCTGGCTGCGGCGCGCGAACGGCTGCACGAGACGTCGAACGTCGATCTACGCGTCGGCACGCTCGAGGCACTGCCGATCGCGGACGCCAGCGTGGACCTCGCCGTGCTGGTGCTCGTGCTGCACCACCTCGGCGATCCCGCCGCCGTACTGAAGGAAGCCCGGCGCGTGCTCGTTCCCGGCGGCCGCGTGATCGTCGTCGACATGCAGGCGCACGACAGGGAGGCCTACCGTGGCCAGATGGGTCACGTGTGGCTCGGATTCTCCGAATCGGAGATGAGCCGGTTGCTGACCGGCGCCGGACTCGGCGACGTGCGCGTCGTGCCGCTGTCTCCGGCGGCGGGTGTGCGAGGACCGTCGTTGTTCGCAGCGCGCGCGAACAGGACACAGGAATCAGGACGTTCGTGACGCCGTGCCGCGGCGTTGCACTGGCGCGGCAGGTGTCGCGCATATATGAAGGAGCAGAGAAGAATGACCCCAGTCGCAACAGAAACGTTGCACGCGTTTGCCGAGGCCGAGAAGGCTGGCCGTCCGGCGTTCAAGGTTCGTGATCTCGCGCAGGCCGACTTCGGCCGCAAGGAGATCAGACTCGCCGAGCAGGAGATGCCCGGCCTGATGGCGATCCGCGAGGAGTACGCCGCGAGCCAGCCGCTGGCCGGCGTGAAGATCATGGGCAGCCTGCACATGACGGTGCAGACGGCGGTCCTCATCGAGACGCTCGACATCCTCGGCGCCGACGTCCGTTGGGTCTCGTGCAACATCTTCTCGACGCAGGATCACGCGGCGGCGGCTGTCGTCGTCGGCCGGCCCGAGACGGGTGGCACCGTGCAGAACCCGAAGGGCATCCCGGTGTTTGCGTGGAAGGGCGAGACGCTCGACGAGTACTGGTGGTGCACGAAGGAAGCGCTCGTGTGGCCCGACGGCACCGGCCCCGAACAGATCGTCGACGATGGGGGAGACGCGACGCTGTTCGTGCACAAGGCGCTGGAGTACGGCACGGCAGACAAGGTGCCGGCCTTCGACGCGGACACGGATCCCGAGGAGTGGGGCATCATCCTCCAGACGCTTCGTGACGAGCTCGCCAAGGCGCCGACGCAGTGGCAGGAGCTCGCGCGCGGCATCAAGGGCGTGAGCGAAGAGACCACCACGGGCGTGCACCGTCTCTACGAGATGATGGCGGCCGGCACGCTGCTGTTCCCGGCGATCAACGTCAACGACGCGGTCACCAAGAGCAAATTCGACAACCTGTACGGCTGCCGCCACTCGCTCACCGACGGCATCATGCGCGCCAGCGACGTGATGCTCTCGGGCAAGGTGGCCGTCGTGTGCGGTTACGGCGACGTGGGCAAGGGCTGCGCGCAGTCG
>CAYRAE010000649.1:0-1943 GCA_964422175.1 uncultured Luteitalea sp.
TGACCGCGCGCGTCCATGCCGCTGATGCGGCCGCGCCTGCCGTTCAGGTCGCCCATGAGATCGCCGGCGAAGTCGCTCGGCGCGTGGACCTCCACGTGCATCACCGGTTCGAGCAGCACGGGTTTGGCGCGCGTCATCGCATCGCGCAGCGCCAGCCCTCCGGCCATCTTGAACGACAACTCGTTGCTGTCCACGGGGTGGAACGATCCGTCGAAGACGGTGGCCTTGAAGTCCACGAGCGGGAAGCCCGCGAGCACGCCGCGCATGCGCGCTTCCTGGATTCCCTTCTCCACGGCCGGCACGTACTGACGCGGGATCGCGCCGCCGAAGATGTCGTCCTCGAACTGGAAGTCCGCGCCGCGCGGCAGCGGCTCCACGCGAATCTTGCAGTCGCCGAACTGACCGTGGCCGCCGGTCTGCTTCTTGTGTCGGCCGTGCGCCTCGGTACTCGCCGTGATCGTCTCGAAGTACGGAATCCGCGGCAGCTTGAGCGTCACGTCCACGCCGAAGCGGCGTTTCAGCTTCGCAACGGTCACCTCGATGTGCATCTGTCCCTGGCCCGAGATCAGCAGTTCGTGCGTGCGCGGATCGCGGTCGGTGTGAATCGTGGGGTCTTCCTCCTGCAGGCGATGCAGGGCCGTGCTGATCTTCTCCTCGTCGCCACGCGACTTCGGTTCGAGCGCGTACGCCATCAGCGGCGACGCGAACGCGACGGCCGGCAGCACGATGTCGGTGGCCTTGTCGGCCAGCGTGTCGCCGGTCTGGGCTTCCTTGAGCTTGGCGATTGCGCCGAGGTCGCCGGCCTGCAGATCGTGGACCTGTGTCTGCGTCTTGCCCTGCACGGCGAGCAGGTGCGCGATGCGCTCCTGCGACCCGCGTGTGAGGTTGGTGAGCGTGGTGTCGTTGCGCGCCACGCCGCTCACCACGCGGAACAGGGAGATGCGGCCGGCGAACGGATCGGCCACCGTCTTCCACACGAAGATGCGCGTCGGCGCCGCGGCGTCGGCCGCGACCGTCGTCTCGGCGCCGCCGGGCTGCGAGAGGGCCGGCAGTGGACGGTCGGCAGGCGCCGGCGCGTACTGGGTGATGGCGTCGAGCAGGCGATCGGCGGCGATGTTCTCGGCGCCAGACGCACAGAAGACCGGCACGACGGCGCCCGTGCGGACCGCCGTACGCAGGCCGGCCGTCAGCTCCTCGTCGGTGAGCGTGCCTTCGTCGAAGAACCGCGCCATCAGCGCATCGTCGGCTTCGGCCACCAGTTCGACGAGCGTCTCGCGCGCGTGCTTCGCCTCGGCGGCGAGATGTTCGGGAATTGCCACGGCCTTGCCGCGGCCCGTGCCGCCCTCGTACGTGAAGGCGCGTTGTCCCACGAGGTCGACGACGCCGCGGAAGCCCTTCTCCTCGCCATAGGGCAGTTGTACGGGCACCAGTGTGCGGCCGAAGACGTCCTGCAGGTCGGCAAGCGCGGTGGTGAAGCTGGCGCGCTCGCGGTCGAGGCGATTCACGACAACGAAGCGCGCGAGTCCGTGCTCGCCCGCAAGCGCCCACACGCGCTCGGTCTGGACCTCGACGCCAGACACGGCGTCGACGACAACCACGGCGGCGTCGGTCACGCGCAGCGCTGCGCCCGTCTCGCCGAGGAAGTTGCCGAACCCCGGCGTGTCGACCACGTTGATCTTCGTGCCCTGCCAGTCGAGCCACGCCGGCGTGGCCGCGAGCGTGTGCTTGCGGGCGATGGCTTCCTCGTCGAAATCCGTCGGGGCCGTCCCGTCATCCACGCGCCCGAGCCGCGTCGTCGCGCCGGCGGTGAAGAGGAGGGCCGAGATCAGTTGGGTCTTGCCGGAGCCGTTGTGTCCGACGACGGCCACGTTGCGAATGGACGCCGCTGCATAGGTAGGCATGAGCACCCTCGGAATTTCAGAACGTCACACTTCGGAATCGCC
>CAYRAE010000650.1:0-1932 GCA_964422175.1 uncultured Luteitalea sp.
GGCGGCTTCAGGAGAGAATGTCGCGATTCCATGCGTGAGTATCTCGAGCAGTTGCTCATCGTCCTGGCCATCGGCTCCGGCATCGCCATCCTGGCCAAGCGCGTCAACGCCCCCTACAACGTCGCCCTCGTCGTCGTCGGCCTGCTGCTCGTCCTGATGGACGTGCTGCCGCGCACGACGATGGATCCCAACGTCGTGCTGCTGCTGTTCCTGCCGATCCTGGTGTTCCAGGGCGCGCTCTCGGCAGACGACGTCAGCATGAAGCGGGCGGCGCGTCCGATCCTGGCTCTGGCCGTGCCCGGCGTGGCCATCTCGCTCGTGGCCACCGCCACGGTGGCGGCATGGGAGATCAACCTGCCTTTCGCCGTGGCGCTGCTGCTCGGCGCGGTGCTGGCCATCACGGACACGGTGAGCGTGCTGCTGGCGTTCCGCAGCGTCCGCGTGCCGCACAAGCTGGCGGCGATCATGGAGGGCGAGAGCCTGTTCAACGACGGCACGGCACTGGTGCTGGTGAGCATCTGCGCCACCGTGGTCATGCAGGGCTACGCCGAGCCGTCGGCGATTGCCCGGATGCTGCTGGTGGCCATCGTCGCCGGACTGCTGCTCGGCGCCGTCGGCGGCACGGTGGGTGCGTTCGTGCTTCGCTTCGCCCCCGACGATCTCACCGCCATCCTCGCGTCGCTCGTGGCCGTCTTCGCCACATCGCTCCTCACCGAGCATCTGCACGGATCGGCGGTGATCGCGGTGGTCGTCGCGGGCGTGATGGTGGGCCACGAGATGCGCCAGCACCTCGAGGCATCGCGCGTCCTGGCGCTGCAGGGCTTCTGGGAAGTGGCGGCGTTCGTCATCAACGTGTGGTTGTTCCTGCTGGTCGGCATCCAGTTGAGTGGCGAGATGCTGGTCCGCGAAGCGTGGCCGATCGTGCTGGCCGTGATCGCGCTGCACGCGGGCCGTGCGGTGGCCGTGTACATCTGCTTCGGTGCGTTGCACCTGTCCGGACAGGGCGTGCCGTGGCGATGGCAGCACGTGATGGTGTTCGGCAACGTCAAGGGAGCGCTGTCGATGGCCGCGGTCCTGTCGCTGCCCGAAGGCATCCCGTATCGAGAGAGGCTCATCGCCATCGTGTTCGGCGTGACGCTGGTGACGCTCCTGACGCAGGCGCTCCCCTTCCGGCGATTCCTCACGTGGCTTGGCGTGGCGGGGCACACGGACTCGCACGAGGTGGACGAGGGGCGCGCCGTGTTGATCGGTGCGCGCCGCGCGCAGATGGAGCTCGATCAGTTGCTCGCGTCAGGTCTCATCTCGCGGCGTGAGCACGCCGAGCAGCGCGCCGCATTCCAGCGAGACATCATCGGTGCCGAGCGCACGTTGCGGACCGCCGGTGCACACTCGGCGCACGACGTCGTGGGGCCCGCGGTGCTCATCGCGCAGAAGGCGGCGATCCTCGATGCCGCCCGGCGAGGACTCATCACCGACCGCACGGCGGGCGACCACGTCGCCGCGATCGACGAGAAACTGCTCGCGGCGTCAGCCGGCGAGCACGCTCCAGAGGACGAACGATGAAGATCCTGATCGTGGGAGCCGGCCGCGCCGGCCTCGAGGTGGCCATTCAGTTGCTGCGCCTCGGCCACGCCGTCACCATTGTCGATACCGATCCCGTCGTGGTGCGCCGCGCCACCGAGCAGTACGGGCTCGTGGCGCTCGCCGGCGACGCCACCACCGCGGAAGTCCTGGACGATGCGGCCATCGGAGGGATGGACATCGTGGTCGCCATGCTGCGGCGCGATGCCGACAATCTGGCGGTGTCGTTGCTGGCGCGCGCGGCGGGCGTCGAGCGCGTGATGGTGCGGATGCGCGACAACGCGTACAGATCCGTATACGCGACGGCGGGGATCGATCGCGTGCTGTCGGAGACCGACCTCATCACCGGCG
>CAYRAE010000651.1:0-1928 GCA_964422175.1 uncultured Luteitalea sp.
CCTTGGTGTAGCTGCCGGACTTTGTCCGGCAGTCAGTGATCGCCGCCCGCCGGATTGAATCCGGCGGCTACACGTATCCGCGGCCAGTGCTACACCGTCAGCCGGTGGCTACACCAGATCGCAGGAATGTGGTGCCTCTCTCGGCATTCGGCATTCGGCATTCGGCATTCGGCATTCACCCGATCACCGCGCGCAGCCAGGCGGCGACGTGCTGCTCCCAGACACGCCAGCCGGGCTGGTCGTGCCAGGCTTCCATGCCGTGCGGGGCGCCGTCGATGTCGATGGTGGTCACGCGTGCACCCGAAGCGCGCAGTGCCGCGGCGTACGCTCGCTGCTGATCGATCAGGCGGTCGGCGGTTCCGGCGATGAGCAGGAGCGGCGGCAGGTCCTTCGCGGCGTGATGCACGGGCGAGAACGCGCGCAGCGTCTCGCGTGCGGTGCCGTCGAGCGACGTCAGGCCGAACAGCCGGCGTGCCAGGGATCGCGGGTTGGCCGGATCGCCCGCCATCGCCTCGATGTCGTACACGCCGTAGAAGGACACCACACCGGCGAGTGAACGTTCTGTCGCGGCGAGATGCGCAACGATCTGGCCGCTGGCCGATTCGCCGACGAGCACCAGCTTCGACGGGTCGATGCTCATCGACGTGCCGTGCTGGCGCAGCCACGCCAACGCCGTCGCGACGTCCGTCATCTGTTCGCGAACGGTGACCTGTGGCGTGAGCCTGTAGTCGATCGACACCCACGCGATGCCGAGTGATGAAGCCAGCTGCATCATCGGCGTCACGTACGTGACGCGGTCGCCGGCTTCCCAGCCACCGCCATGCGCGATCACCACGGCCGCGTGCGGCGTCTCTCCTGGTGGGACCCATGCATCGAGCGTGAGCCCGTTGACGGCGTCGAACACGACGCGCTTGTGCAGGCCGCCTGCCGGCGACGGATGCGCGGCTTCGGGTACCGCGCCGATCCGCGCGTCGAGTGCGCGCAGCATCGCCGCCTTGTAGCCCCACTGCGACGGCCACCAGTTCTCCGCGCGATGGCTCGCTCCAGCGACCTCCACGACGTCGCATGCAGCCGTGGCGTCCGTGCACGCGGCGCGAGCCCGGGCGAGAGGCACGTCACTGTCACTGCCACCGTGCACGATGTACGTCGGGACGACGGGTGGCATCGCGTTGTCGAAGCGCCCGCCGGCGATGACGACAGCGGCTGGCGCCTGTGGCGCGCCGCCGAATCGCCCGAGTCGCAGCCGTCGCAGCGTGTCTGCGAGGTGCAAGGCCACAGGTGCCGCACTGTCCTCGGCAACCAGCACGATCCTGTTGGCGTCCACGTGCAGCGCCGCCGCGTGACACATCGTCAGCATCGCCAGCGCGCGCCGCACATCCTCTGCCGCGTGGCTCGCGGGGCCGGAACGATAGTCAGCGGTCGCCACGACATATCCGGCGTCGCCGAACGTCTCGATCAACTGGCCGACGTACGACGAGCGCTGGCCGATCGTGCCCGCGGCGCCGCGCAGCACGAGGGCGAGCGGTCGGATGGACCCGTCGGCGTGGGGATACACGTCGAGACGCAGCGGCTCGCGCGACGTGCCGCCGTAGCGTACGTTCATCAACCCGCCAGGCAGCAACGCCGCACCCTGGCTGCCGTCGGGCGTGAGCGGCAGGCAGTCCTCGCTCCGCATCTGTGCCTGACAGGCCAGACTCGTGAGCGCACAGATCAGCGGTAACAGAACCAGCAGTCGCAAGGCCGCTCCATCGAATGCCGAATGCCGAATTTCGGGTGCTCATCCGGATCTTGTGGTCGGGCTCGGAGAGCCGACCCTACCAGACCACGGAGGGCCGACCGTACCGGACCACGACCCTCTCTTCGCCGCTGAGGGGCCGAGCCCACATCCCGCGCTGAAGGTAGGGCCGGCTCTCCGAGCCCGGCCGTCC